>JAOZUV010000018.1 GCA_029938505.1 Bacteroidales bacterium
AGCTAAGTTCAAAGGCTTTTCAGAAAAATATAATTGCCACTATCTTGTGTATTATGAGTATTTTACAAAAATTGAATATGCTATTGATAGAGAAAAGGAAATATAAAAAAGTGGAGACGAGAGAAAAAAGATAATTTGATTTTATCTTTTAATCCTGAATGGAGATTTTTAAATGATGACATACAGGATATTTGAAAGAATTATTCAGTATAATGAGATCCCTCAGTCCTTTGTCCTTCGGGATGACAGCATTAAATATACTCCTTTTATTTTTATGTCATTTCGAACGAACGAAGTGAGGAAAAATCTCAAAAAATCTTTTAGCTGAGTAGAATATTTCGGGGATTTCTCACCTACCTTCGGTAGGATTCGAAATGACAAAATCAATTTATTTTTTTAATCCTGATTCCGGGCAAAACTTCCCGTTTTGAAAGAATAAAATCGTTGTACAAAATAACTATAGGTAACAACGATAATGGTCGTATATATTTTTGACAGTGTTGCATACATACCCAATTCTTCTACAAATAATTTTAATAACAGATAATTTAGTAAAATGGCTCCTGCCACAGTAATTCCATATCTAAATAATTGAGTTCTCCCCTTTATTAAAGAAGAGGTGAAAGTGATATATTTTGCGAGTAAAAATCCGGATGTAAAGGTAATTGGGAATACAAATAGGAATGCAGCAATATGAGGACTAATGGCAACAAATCCAAAGTCTACAATTTCTTTATTGAGAATAAATCGGTAGAAAATGAAATACAAAAATATATCGAAGGCGGTATTGGCTCCACCCGTAGCTGCATAGCGAAAAGTTTCAATAGGGATAAATTTCGAGAAAGGGGTGTAAATGAAATCAATAATTCTGTTAATAATATTTTGAATAAAATGTAATGGTCGCATTCAAGTAAAGGATTTATCTGTAATTTTATGTTTGCGAAAATACAATAAATATGGAATAATAGAATTATTTATTGGTCAAGATTATTGTTTAATAAGGTTTTATCAAAAATCATATTCTTCAAAGTCTTCCGAAAACTCATTGGTTTTAAAGACCACATTTAATTGAACATTTCTAAATTCAAATTGCTCGTATAATCCTTTTGTATCATATACTTCAACTTTCAGAGGGATCAATTTTGATTGATCAATATAAAGAATCATTTTTTTAGAATAGGAAGATGGAATTTTTATTTGCTGACCAGCTTCAATATCATCATAAAATTTCACTCCCTTATTATTTTCAAGAATCATATAGTCTGAGAGTTTAAATTCATCAGCAATGCTCATAAGATTTTCACCTTCAGTTACCAAATAATTTTTGAAATTAAAACTTGAATTGTCAAATTCTAAGATCCAACATTTTTCGCCATCAATAAATATTTCCCCTTTATTCTCAGTCATCTCAATGCCTTTTAGAGCATAGTCTTGGTATTGAAACATGATACTCGAAATGATTTTTGTATAACCAGAATCAAGGATGGTATGATGTTGATTTTTGCGCATGGTTTTTCCGGTGGGGCTGAATTTAACATTTACCCACGGAAAACTATTGGTATTGATAATGGCTTTTTGCTTTTCCCAATCAGAATTATAAAGTACTTCAAGACCTTTTTTAGGATAATCCATTTTGGAATATATCCTAAATGGTTCAACAGATAGTTTGATAAATAAAGCCTCTTCAATGATTTTATTTTCTATTCGCTCTTTTTTCTTAAGTCGGTAAGTTAGGGTATTAATTGTTTCAATTTTATCAAACATTTTTTCGAGAATTTGATCACCACTTATATTAATGGGATCTTCGGCATATGTTATAGGAGTGATGAGATAAAATAGTAGGAATAATGAAATGCTTAAATAGGATTTGAAAATGTCAGTCATAATTTTATTGGATAAATAATGCCCAAACATCGCTATTTTAATTTGAAGAACCAAACGGAATTTACTCTGAAATTGTTAAGAATGTTTAAAATAAATGGACAAATTTTATTAAGCAATGAGATGGTCAATCGAAAGGAATATCATCACAGCCAATACAAAATAATTGATCCGCACAAAATAGTAGAATGGGTTGAAGGGCGAATTGTCAGATTTAAGCAGTTTTATAGATTAAAAAAGCCCACGACTTAAGTCGTGGGCTATGTATGAATTTTTATATGATTTTGGATTTTAGTTCAAGGCTTAGTAAATTAATGAATCATCTCTGTAACCGTCTTTATCTAAATACCAATCAGGATATAGTTGTCCACCACTTTCTGCCCATTCAGCAAATTTTAAATAGGCTCTAATAACTTCTTTTTGTTCGATTGGATAATCAAAAACAACAGGGATATTTATCGCCCAAGGTAATCCTAAATCCGATTTATAATAACGACCACTTGCTGGATTACTATTGTCATTAAAACTTCCAAAGACATCCGTATCTACCAAATCTGTAGGCTCGAAATCAGCTAAGTGAACTTCTCTTCCTCTATTTTGATTAATAATGATAAATGGATTAAAATTACCAATATCGAGGGCATTATAAGTTATAGCCCCAGCAGACCCAAAAGAGCCATTTTGATAAAATGTAATCTGAATTTTTACGGTATCTGGAGTTACAAATGGTGCATTTTCAGTTGTATTTACACCAATGCCAATACCTGGGTGATCCATTCTATTATAGGAGTCATCATACACAATTATAGTTGCTTTTGATTGCGCATTTTCTAAACCTTTGCTATTGATATCAAAAATACTTGGGGATTCAATTTGATAGCCACTAACATCAATAATATTACCATCTATTACGTTTGGCAGCTGGAATCCGAAGCCATTATGGAAAGAGGCTCCAAAAGCATGAATAATAAATACGGATGAGATACTTAAAACTTCATCATTTTCATTTTTTGTTACAGAAAAATCATAATCAATAACCAAATCATTAAAATCATAATCTCCTTTAGATGGCCATAAATCTTCAAAAGCTAAAGTGCCATCTAAACTAAGTGTTGTGGTATTTCCTCCGCCATTACCTGGATCTGGATTTGGTGCAGGATCAATAGATCCACATAATGTTAGATTCTTTCCATTATATGCTTCAACTATTTTAAAATCACCATATTGATCACCAATTTCGATAGGAACGGAGCAACTTACGTGCATAGAAGCATTCACTGATCCATTTACATATAAATATAAGGTATTATCTAAACGACCATCTTTAGCTGTTCCTGTATAGCTAAACTCCTGATTTGGTTGAACTGTATTAGAATAAATAACTTTATACCCTTTTTTTTCCTTCACTTGAATTGTTGCTGCAATTGAGCCTACATATCTTAATTTCATATAAGCTAAACCACCATCACATCCACATTCGTCTTCTTTATTACATAATGCAAGATTATCCTTACTTATACCTGCCATAATTGTAAAGTCTCCATAATCATCCCCAACATAGATCTTTGTTTTACAATCAGTTTTTATTTTTGTGTTTTCTTCATTATTATTGCCAACATAAAAATAAAGGTCTTTTTCAAGTTTATTACCATTATTAGTAATAGTAAAAGACTCGCCTGGATTTATATTTGTTCCAAGAAATAACCTTTTCTTTTTATCTTTATTATATACTTGAATGGTTTCTTGGTTGTCTCCGTCATAACGCATCGTTAATGAGTGTAGGCCATCGTCACAACAATCACCATAATCATCATCACTATCTTTAAGTGATTTTGTTGTGAGTCCTTCGTCAAAATTATAACTGAGGTTCTCGTCTATACCAATTTCAAATGGAATGTAAAAATCCTCAAAACCATAAAAAACTTTTACAATCTCTAAATAAGAAGGAATTGTAATTTGAGAATTTACAATATTAGAACCATTGCTGGCATAACCAATGTATAACAATTCTGTTTCGTCTTGTGTGTAAATACGTAGAGGTCTGTTAATATCCCCATCGGGCAATGTAACAGAAATGTTGAGGGTTTTTGTCATAGACCAATCAAAGCTCTCAGCAATTGTAAGATTTTCGATAAAATCTTCTGCTCCTGTTGTTTCTTCATCCTCAAAATCTCTTTTCATACAGGCGTAAAAAGTGGTCAAAAAAATGAGAAAGATTGGCAGTGTAATTCTTAGATTTTTCATAAAAGTTTTAATTTTTTAATTACATCACAATAAATAAGCCACACACTTACCAGATCACTAATATACGAGTTTTTAATGATTTAGGTTTCATTTATTTTATGCTTCTTTCTCTGATAGAAAATAGTTTTCCAAATTTTGGAATTATTCTTAATAAAACACCAAATGAAAGTTATAGATTTTTATGCTTTTTCGAGAGATTTTATCTTGGGCTAATTTTCACATCTTTTACTTCTTCTAGCGTGACTGTTCCTCCTTTATTTCCCCATGCATTGAGTACATAATTTATAACAGCAACAGCGTCCTCCTTAGTATCAACCTGAGGAGTCATTGGCATAGTGTAAGTAATCCCATTTACGACCATCTCAATTTGCGAGCCATTTAATGTTTGAGCAACAGCTCTTACCTTATCGGCGAATAAATAATCAGCATTTTTTAAAGGTGGAAAAGCACCTGGGATTCCTTCTCCGCTCATTTGATGGCAAACAAAGCATTTTTCTTTATAAATTTTTGCTCCTTTAGGATACTTAATTGCTGCTTCGTCAGCTTGCCCAGCTATAGCAGTGGAGTTATTAGTATTTAAAATAAGTGTAAAAATAAATATTGCTATAATTGAACTGAAAAAAAATAATCTTGTTTTCATGGTTTTTGATTTTAGAGTTTATGATTATAAAGTTAGTTAAATTGATTGACCTTTTTAAAAACTAATGCATTTTCATTTCCATATTATGGGGTTTTGATAATTTGGGACTGATGTATTTGATTCCTAAATTCATCCCTCTCAGAATGAAAAGGATACCAATAATAATAATGAAAATTGGGATGATTCTTTTGATTTTATTTCTGAACTTAACACTGATCATATTGCTTACCAATGAAAGGCTAAGCATTATTGGTAAGGTTCCCAAACCAAAAATAACCATATATAGAGTTCCATTTAAAACTTCACCACTTGCTATAGCTCCGGCAATGGCCATATAAACTAATCCACAAGGAAGAAATCCGTTCAATATTCCAATAATGAATAATGAATAATAAGTGCGGATAGCAAACATTTTCCCGAAAGCTCTTTTTAACCCACCCACCATTTTAGTGACAAATCCATCAAGCTTGCTCTGATTTCTGAAAAGTACCGGAAATAAGACGGATAAAATCATGATGATTCCCATTATAATGGATACCCATTGTTGGAGACCACCTAATTTAAACCCTTTTCCGACGAGACCAAAAAAGGCTCCCATGAGTCCGTAGGTAATTGCACGTCCTATATTGTATAATGCACCTCCAGAAATTCTCGAAAACCAATTATTTGTTTTTAAAGGTAAAGCGATGGCTATTGGGCCACACATTCCGATGCAATGAAAACTTCCAATTAAACCCAGTGTTAGGGCAGCGATATATAATTCCATATTAAATATAAATTATGATTTCTTGATAAAATGCTTTTTGTTGGTAAGTCCAGCCTATTTTTAAAATGTACTTACCCGAGGGGAATTTGGAAGTATTGAGTTGCTGCTCGTTGAGTGAATTTAGTTTAATATTATGGGTCTCATCTAGTCTTGAATCCGAAGGACGATAAATCAAAATTTGACCTTTAATTTCGCCATCATTTTGAATTTTAGGAAATTGTAAATATATGAATTCAGCTTCTTTACGGATGCTTATTTCTTCACCTAATTGATTCAAATTTTTTTGTTTCTGAATTTGTTGTTCGTATTCTAGTTCTTTGGGATAATAGTCATCTTCGACCAAGTCTTGGCGCACTGTAAAACTGAAAATTACAAACCAAAAAATGCTTATAAAAAAGATTATAAGAAAGATAAATATGCCTGTGCCCCAATTGAATTTTAATTTCATACTATTTATTTAATCCAATGAATGAAGATTCAATTTCTTCAATAAGTTTTCCGTTTGAGTAAACTCCAATTTTAACTTGATGATTCCCTTTCTCCAATGTTTCGATGTCATATAAAATGAAGAAAACAGATTCGCCCGTATTTTGAGCTTTAACAATGATGTCTTGACCAATCATTTTGATTTCACCTTTTTCAGATAGTAGGCGAATTTCAATAGGCATATTTTTATTGGTTTTATTTACCAATTTAAGATTGTAAAGATTACTAATTTTTCCATCCGCTTGTTCTTGATAAAGCATCCCGGGTGCACGCAGGATAATAGCTTCGACTGATGAACGGATGCTAAATAAATAGCCAATTACGCCAATCAAAATTACGAGGACAACGGAGTATGCAGCTGATCGTATAGTAAATTTCCAGGGGCTTCCTTCTTTTATCATCTTTTCGGAAGCAAAACGAATCAGACCTCTTGGCTGCTCCACAGCATCCATCATCGAATTACAAGCATCGATACAAGCGGTACAATTGATACATTCGAGTTGAGTACCGTTTCGGATGTCTATCCCGGTTGGACATACTTGCACACATTGGGCGCAATTAATGCAATCGCCTTTATCAACTTTTGATCTATCCTCGCCTTTAAAGAATGTACCCTTAGGTTCACCACGTTTATAATCGTAAGCTACAACAATGGATTGCTTGTCTAATAAAACACCCTGCAATCGTCCGTACGGACAAACTGCTGTGCAAACTTGTTCACGGAAGTAAGAAAAAATAAAATAAAATATGAAAGAGAAAATAAGCATGGCAGTTAAGCCTCCAATATGATTGAGAGGATTGTCTGTAACTATTAATTTCAACTCTTCAATCCCAATAATGTAGGCTAAAAATATATTTCCTATCAGAAAAGAAAAGGTGTAAAAAATGAAATGTTTTAATCCTTTTCGCCAAATTTTATTAAAACCCCAAGGCTCTTCATCTAATAACTTTTGATCGCGTGCGCTACCTTCAATAAAATATTCGATTTTACGGAAAATCATTTCCATAAAAATAGTTTGCGGGCATGCCCAGCCACACCAAACTCGGCCATAGGTTACGGTAAAAAGGATGATGAAAACAAAAAAGGCAATCATGGCCATGAAGAATAGATGAAAATCTTGGGGCCAAAATTGCATGCCTAAGATGATAATTTTCCGTTCAATAAAGTTGAGGAGTAAAAATGCTTCGCCATTAATTTTCAGAAAGGGTCCTGCAAATAAAAATGTAATTAAAATATAGGCTACAATAGTTCGGTAGTTTGTAAGCTTCCCTTTGGATTTTTTGGCGTAAACCCACAAGCGTTTTCCTGTATTGTCTATTGTTGCTAGACTATCTCTGAAATTTTCTTTTTCTTTTTCCGGACGTTTATATTGAACCATAGTATTCTAATTCTTTCTATTTAATCTTATTTTGAGATGGTCGTTGAACGGAGTCGAAACATGATCGAAAAAATGCTAAACCATAGGCGCATTTCGACTTCGCTCAATGTGCCTATTCAGCTTTATACAATTTTCCTTCTGGAGCTTTTTGATTTGGAGGATTTGTGCCTTGCATACTCAAAATAAAACTACCCACTTCTTGCATCTGTTTTGGTGTTAATTGTCCTTTCCAGGAGATCATTCCTTTGGATGGATTCCCCACTTCTATGATTTTATAAATATCACCGATGCTTCCACCATGAATCCAATATTCATCCGTTAAATTTGGACCTACCAAACCTTCGCCTTTGGTTAAATGACAAACCATGCAGTTTTTATCATAAATGACTTTTCCGGCAATCATGCTAACTTCATCAGTCAAAATAGTAACCGTACTTGCACTCAATTCCTTGCTGGCTTTAGGTTTCATCATCATGGCTGCATTAGCCATCTCTTTAGCATATTCTTCATCTTGCAAATCACCTGTTTTCATCACATGATAACGTACCATATAAACAGCTGCAAAAATAATTGTGTTATAAAACAACCATAGCCACCATTTAGGCATAGGATTGTTTAACTCTTGAATGCCATCATATTCGTGATTGGACAAGAGTTCATCACCTGTTAATTCGTCTTTTTCTAATTTATCTTTTTCCATCTTAATTAATTTATAAGATTGATATCCTGATTTTTAAGTTCATTTTCTTCGAAGGGCATCATACTCATTTTTTGAATATCTGCTTTACGGATGCGGATAGCCCAAATAGTAAGTAGACTAAACATGCTTACAAATATCAAAAGCGAGATGATTGGATAGATGGCTACCCCCTCAATGGATTGTAAATAATGACTAACGATTTTCATGTCTTTATTTTTTGTAAATGTCTGTTCCTAATCGTTGTAAATAAGCAATTAAAGCAATAATTTCTTTATCGCTGGTAGTTTCTATTCCTGCGGCTTTCAAATTTGCAGCAATTTCGTTGGCTTGTTTTATCAAATCCTCATTTGCTTTTTCAGCATAGCCCTCAGCATATGGAACACCCAAGGATTGCATTACTTCTATCTTTCTTGCCGTTAGTGAAAGATCCAGTTTGTCTTTAATCAACCAAGAGTAAGAGGGCATGATTGACTGTGGACTTACAGATTGTGGATCTAGCATATGATTGTAATGCCACGAATTAGGTTTGTAATTTCGAGAACTTTGAACACCTTCTCTTGCCAAATCCGGGCCTGTACGTTTCGATCCCCATTGGAATGGATGATCGTATACAAATTCTCCAGCTTTTGAATATTCGCCATAACGCTCAGTTTCGGATCGGAATGGACGAACCATTTGTGAGTGGCAAGTATAACAACCTTCACGGATATAAATGTCACGACCTTGTAATTCAAGCGGAGTATAGGGTTGAACACTTGCAATGGTTGGAATGTTTGTTTTTATCAGGTATGTTGGTACTATTTCAATAATACCTCCAATCAAAATAGCAACTAATGCAAGCAACATAAATTGAATAGGTCTTCTTTCCAACCAACGATGCCAGCCTTCGCCTTTTTGACGTTTAGGCGAAACAAGTTCGCGAGCGGGAGCTTCGGCTGCTTCTTCTTTCACCAATTGACCAGCCTTAACTGTTTTTACGATATTATAAAGCATCATAAATACACCGATGATATACAAACTACCACCCATAATACGGGCATGGTACATCGGAATAATTTGAGTGACTGTTTCAAGGAAGTTTGGATATTTCAGGAATCCGTCAGCAGTGAATTCTTTCCACATTAAAGCTTGTGTTACAGCACCCCAATATAAGGGGATAGAGTAGAATAATATCCCTAAAGTTCCAATCCAGAAATGCGAATTAGCGAGTTTAACAGAATGTAGTTTGGTGTTAAATATTCGTGGAAGGAGCCAGTATAAAATACCGAAAGTCATAAATCCATTCCATCCCAAAGCACCAATATGAACATGAGCAATAGTCCAATCTGTAAAGTGAGTGATTGCATTTACAGATTTAAGCGACATCATTGGTCCTTCAAAAGTGGAGAGTCCATAAGCGGTAACAGCTACTACAAAGAATTTCAGAATGGGATCTTCTCGCACTTTGTCCCAAGCACCTCTCAAGGTTAAGAGCCCATTCAGCATACCACCCCAAGAAGGAGCAATCAGCATGATGGAGAATGTTACCCCTAAGGCTTGTGTCCAATCGGGTAAAGAAGAATATAATAAGTGATGAGGCCCTGCCCAAATGTATAAAAAGATGAGTGCCCAAAAATGAATGATGGAGAGTTTATAGGAATAAATTGGGCGATTGGCTGCTTTTGGAAGATAGTAATACATCAATCCTAAGAAGGGAGTGGTGAGGAAAAATGCCACAGCATTATGTCCGTACCACCATTGTACCAAAGCATCTTGAACTCCTGCAAAAAGAGAATAACTTTTCCAGAAACTCACAGGAATCGCAAATGAATTCACAATATGTAACACAGCAACCGTTACGAAAGTGGCAATGTAAAACCAAATGGCGACATAAATATGTCCTGTTCGGCGTTTGAGAATGGTGCCAAACATATTCCATCCAAAAACAACCCAAATTATAGTAATAGCAATGTCGAGCGGCCATTCTAATTCGGCATATTCTTTACTGGTTGTGAAGCCTAAAACTAAGGTAATTGCTGCAGCAAGGATAATTAATTGCCAGCCCCAAAAATGGATTTTGCTCAGCAAATCGCTAAACATACGTGCTTTAGCAAGTCGTTGGAGCGAATAATAAATGCCCATAAAAATACCATTGCCTACAAAGGCAAAAATCACGGCATTGGTGTGTACAGGTCTGATTCGTCCAAATGTATTTTCTGCAATTTCAAAAGATAATGCAGGCCATACCAATTGCATCGCAGCCCATAAGCCAACAAGCATTCCTATGATGCCCCAAAAAATAGTAGCATATGCGAAGTCCTTAACGATCCGATTGTCGTAATAAAATTTTTCAATCTGCATTGTTTGAGTTTTTAGGTTGTATGTTGTTTTTGTCTTCTTTTAGTTTTGATTCCTCTTTGTTCTCTTTTGGATGATCATCAAATAAAATCCGTACTGAGGGGGTATAGTCATCTTCGTATTGACCACTTTTTACCGACCAGATGAAGGCAATTAAAAATCCTCCTGCTACAAGTATACTAAAACCGATTAATACAAAAATTGCGCTCATACGATCAATGATTAACAAATATATTCAGTTCATTTCTTTTATCAAAAAAGTAAAGCGGTAAATGTTTACTCAAATAGTAATTTGTTTTAATTCTAAATAAAATGAAATGGGAATGAGAGATTTGAAATTTTGTGTGTTGATCAAGTTATCTATTTAATATGTTAGTTGCATAAAGATAGGGATATTAACAGAGAAAGTAAAATAATGAGTATTAAGGGACTCCGTCCCCATTTCAGGGACGGAGTCCCTAGTGGCGAATAAATTATTTTAATCTTCTTCTATTTGCTATAAGCGCAGAAGTAAAAGTAATAAACGCCACCACGCTCACCGAGCTAATCGGCATAAGGATGGCTGACAGAATAGGGGTGAGGACAGCTTGAACGGCAAAACTCAGACCCACAATATTGTATAGGAAAGAAATTCCAAAACTGATTTTTACAATTTTTAAACTGCTTTTACTAAAGTTGATGTATTGCACCAAGGAACTAAATTTTTGTGCCTCAAGGATAGCATCACAGGCAGGACTAAAATGATAAATATTATCAGCAATAGAAATCCCGACATCACTTTCGCTCAGTGCTCCGGCATCGTTCAAGCCATCGCCTATCATCATTACATTTTTGCCATCGGTTTTTAATTTTTTA
Source organism: Bacteroidales bacterium (assembly GCA_029938505.1). The sequence goes on from JAOZUV010000018.1 coordinate 11,289, forward strand.
ATATAATTCAGCTTACTTTTGGGTGTTTGATCAAAATGAATTTGTTCTTTAATTGGAAATATTTTGTTTAAGGCTTCTCTTTCTGATTCATTATCTCCAGATAAAACATGTAAATCGAAATTATTTTTTAATTGGTCGATTACCTTTTCAATACCTGGCCGATAGATGTTCTTGATATTAAAGAAACCTTTGGATTCGTTATCAATCTTAACAAATACTCTGGAAGAATAAGTCCCGTCCAATTTTTCTACACCATCGGTGAGGGCTTTTGACCCGATGATTACTTCATGTCCTTTAACCTTTGCTTTAATCCCTGCTGAAGGAACTTCTTCGTAAGTATCTACGGGAATAATTTTTTGATTAAGTGATTTGTAAACAGCGATACTAAGCGGATGAGTAGAATGATGTGTTGCTGATTTAATAAGTACCAGTTCTCCATTTGTCAAATCAATTTCAGAAGTGTCAATCTCAAATACTTCATTCTGAGTAAGGGTTCCAGTTTTGTCAAAAACGATGGTATTAATTTTTGAGAGCTGCTCCACCACATCAGTTTTTTTGAGATAAAATCCACTTCGTCCAAAAATGCGCATGGCACTTCCAAAGGCAAAGGGGAGGGTTAATGCGAGGGCACAAGGACAGGCAATAATAAGCACCGAAGTAAAAGCATTCATGATGGAAACCGGATTTACCAAATACCAATAAATTCCTGAACTCAAACTAATCAGGATGATGATAATAGTAAAATATTGGCTAACATTATTCACTAGGGTGTTGAGTCGAGATTCGCCTTTTTCGCTTTGGATGTCCTGATTCCATAAATCGGTTAAATAGCTTTGGGTCACTTCTTTTTCAATCATAATTTCGATGGCGCTTCCTATCTGACGACCACCTGCATAAATTAATTCCTTCTCTTTTTTTGGAACGGGAGTAGATTCACCACTCACAAAACTATAATCGATATTGGCTTGCCCTTTAATTAAAATAGCATCAGCTGGTATGAGTTCCTGATTCCGCACAATTAGTCGCTGCCCAATTTTTAATTGTTTAAGTGGGATGGATGTTTCCTGATTATTCTCATCTAAAATATTAACCGCTACCGGAAAGTAGGATTTATAATTCCGTTCGAAAGATAAAGCTTGATAGGTTTTGTTTTGATACCATTTCCCAATCAAGAGGAAGAAAACCAGTCCTGCCAACGAATCAAAATAACCCACATCAGTTTGTGAGATTACCTCAAAAGTAGAACGGATAAATAAAACCAATATCCCCAAGGAAATGGGAAGATCAATATTGATGACTTTTTTACGTAAGCTTTTAAAAGCCGAAACAAAATAGTCTGTAGCGGCATAAAAAATGACTGGTAAAGCGAGAATTAAATTTATATAAGCAAAGGTATAACGATATGACGTTTTTAGGGTTTCGTTAAAGTTGAGGTATTCAGGGAAACTGAGTAGCATGATATTGCCAAAACAAAATCCGGCAACGCCCAGTTTATAATAAATTTGTTTGTCGGTTTTTTGTTCACTTTTATGTTGCAGATCATCCAAGGTGATTTGTGGTACATAATTAACCGATACCATCAATTCTACCAATTGTCGCAAACTAAGTTCTGAATCTTTAAAGGTGATTCTTACTTCTTTTTTCACAAAGTTTACACTTGAAACCAATACAGAATTATTCAGTCGATGAAGGTTTTCCAATAACCAAATACAGCTTGAACAATGAATGCTAGGGATGAAAAATTTTACTTTACTGACCCCTCCATCGGAGAAATCCAATAATTCTTTTTTAATTTCATCATTATCCAGATAGGCGTATTTATTACCAATTTCGCTTTGGATGCTTTTTAGTCCGGGATTATCTTCTATCGAATAATATTCGCATGCCTCGTTCTCATTTAGAATTTCATAAACGGCCTTACAACCACCACAGCAAAATGGTTTGTCGTCGTGCATCACCGGATGCAAACCACAATCTTCTCCGCAATGAAAGCAAGCTGGGCCAGAGTTTTTTACCAATTTTTGAGGTGTTTGATTAGATATTCAAAGTTAGCAATTTTTAGAATTAAGATGCTAGAAGTTAAGATTTGTTCCTATTCTAGAGCATCAAAATTCCTTGCTAAGAAAAGCTATTTTGAATTATGAATCAAAATAATCCCAAGTGCCGCTGTCAGTTTTTATTAATCGCCTTCCATCGGTGCCCCTTTTAATAGAGCCAGATGGATCTCCACCCTTTTTCCCTGATTTACCACCTCCACCGAGAACGAAAAGCAATGCAAATACAAGTGCTCCTATATAAATTCCTGTGCCAAAATAAATAATAAGCAGAATTAAACTAAACACTGAATAGCTTAATCCAGTTTTGAAACTAAATCGTCTAAATGCCTGAATAATTACCAGTATTGATATTATTATGAAAGCAAGATAACAAGCCCACATTATCCAATCCCAAGTAGATGGATAGCTGCCCCAAAGTTGAAAGCCATCTTCCATAAACCATTCATATTCACTCGAAGCTATTAGTTGCATTGAACCTATCACAATTCCTGCAAAAAGGGCGTATTTAATGAACCATAATTGATATAGTGGCCATGCTCTTTTTTTGCTTCGTCTGCAAAACCATGAATCAATCTTTGGGAGCCTCTTCCATAAAAAGTACAAAAAGATTAAGAGAAGTGCTGTTGCAACATATTTATACCAAAATGGAAAATTGTAAGAAGATAAATCGATTTCGAAATAAGGATTTTTAGAACGAATACCATTTTCAATATCAATTCTAATTTGTCTATGACTTAAACTCTGATCGGTTGATACTTTATTTTTA
>JAOZUV010000274.1:0-2494 GCA_029938505.1 Bacteroidales bacterium
AAAAATTATGTGGTTAATACGCTCTACGAATCATTTGATGTTGAAATCATTGATGCCGAAAGTAAATACCTGAAAAGTCGTAAAATGGATGAGGGTGATGATAATGATATAATTTCAACTCCTATGCCGGGTAAAGTTGTGAAAATTCCAGTTAAAGTTGGCGATAAAGTGAAAGCTGGCGATACTGTAATTATCATTTCAGCTATGAAAATGGAAAGCGAATATAAGGTGAAAAAAGACAGAATCATTAAAGATATTTTAGTTAAAGAGGGTGATGTTGTTGATGGAAATCAACCACTTATCCATATTGAGTAAAGAATTATAAAAAATAAAAATATGTCATCATTAGAGGAAAAATTCAAACAATTTGAAGAAAAACAAAAAATTGCTGAATTAGGCGGAGGTCAGGATCGTATAGATCGCCAGCATAAAGCAGGTCGATTAACTGCACGTGAACGCTTGAGTTTTTTACTAGATCCCGAGACATTTGTTGAACTGGATAAATTTGTGAAACATAGAGCATCCGATTTTGGCATGGATAAAAACAAAATTTTGGGTGACGGTGTGGTTACCGGATATGGAAAAATTGATGGTCGCTTAGTATATGTTTTTGCTCAGGATTTTACGGTTTTTGGAGGAACACTTAGCAGAGCCAATGCTGATAAAGTAATTAAGATTATGGATTTGGCTATGAAAATGGGAGCTCCCGTTATTGGTTTAAATGACTCTGGTGGAGCTCGTATTCAGGAGGGTGTTGAAAGCTTGGGTGGTTATGCCGATATTTTTTATCGTAATGTGATGGCTTCGGGTGTGATTCCTCAAATTTCGGCTATACTTGGACCTTGTGCCGGAGGTGCTGTTTATTCGCCAGCAATGACTGATTTTACTATGATGGTGAAAGAAACATCTTATATGTTTGTAACTGGTCCGGATGTTTTAAAAACAGTAACTCATGAAGAGGTAAGTAAAGAAGAATTGGGTGGAGCTATGACTCACAATTCAAAAAGTGGAGTTGCACATTTTATGGCCGAAGATGATGAACGTGCTATGATGATGTTGCGCGAATTATTTAGTTTTCTTCCTTCAAATAATATGGAAGATTCACCTGTAAAACCTTGTACAGATGATATCCGCAGAGAAGATGAAAAATTAGATTCTTTAATTCCAGCCGATCCAAATAAACCATATGATATTCTCGAATTAATAACGAGTGTAGTTGATGATCATAACTTTTTTGAAGTTCAGCCACATTATGCACAGAATATGGTGATCGGTTTTGCTCGTATGTGTGGAAAAACTGTAGGAATTTTAGCCAACCAACCAGCATTTTTAGCAGGAGTTTTAGATATAAATTCTTCTACAAAAGGTGCTCGTTTTGTTCGCTTCTGTGATGCTTTTAATATTCCAATCATAACCTTTGAGGATGTGCCTGGTTTCTTGCCTGGAACTGCTCAGGAATTTGGTGGAATCATCAAGCATGGGGCAAAATTACTGTATGCATACTCTGAAGCAACGGTGCCAAAAATTACACTTATCACCCGTAAAGCTTATGGTGGTGCCTATGATGTAATGTCGAGTAAACATATTGGTGCCGATATTAATTTTGCTTATCCAACAGCCGAGATTGCTGTGATGGGAGCTGAAGGAGCTGTGAATATAATTTTCAGAAATGCCTTATCGGATGATGAGAAAAAGAAAGCGGTTGATGATTATCAAGAAACTTTTGCCAGCCCGTATAAAGCTGCAGAATTGGGATATATTGATGAAATTATTTATCCTCGTGAAACACGATTTAAATTAATTCAGGCACTGGAGATGACTCAAAATAAGAGCCAATCGAATCCTCCAAAAAAACACGGGAATATCCCTTTGTAAAAATTAAACTTTTTTAAAGTCGTGTTTAATTTCTTTCATCACGGCTTCTAAAACGATTTTTAACTTATTAACTAAAGTTGGAAGATCCTCGAGAGAGGATTTTTCTTTGGCATATTTCTCAATCAAACGAACTTCATTTGTTAGTTGAAGAATGCTGAAATTATCGATAGAAGATTTTAATTTATGAGCTTGAAAACTTACTTGATCATAGTCTTTAATTTCAAGACCTTCCACTATTTTTGATAGCATGATTGGAGCGTTCTCTAAAAAAATATCGATCATTTTATCCATGACCATATCGTTGTCTCCGATAAATGCTTTTATTTTAGTGAGCGTATAATTTTCTCTTGGCATGCGTTATTATATCTCTTTGTTTTTTATCATTCGATAAATAGTTGACTTTCCAATATCTAATTTATTGGCAACCAACAAAACATTATCATTGTGTTTCTGCAAATAATATTTTAGTTAATCAGAGATTAGATTTTGCAGAAATTGGTTTTGGAGAGAATAATTTTTATCCAATCTCTATTCAAGAAAATGCACCCCCCCCTTAAGCATAAAACTTTGCATTATTATATTCCTTTAAACTCTTTTTTGAATCTAGAACACCTACAAT
>JAOZUV010000274.1:2504-3994 GCA_029938505.1 Bacteroidales bacterium
TAATAATTTTCCGAATATATCCTTGAAGAGTGTCTTCTTCAATTAGGAAATCACTGGTTCCATGTGCTGAATTAAAGTTAATATCTCTCTCTTCAATTAAGTTATCATTGGCTAAAACTGAGGCCAACTCAACGATGGCTTTTAATTCTCTTACATTACCTGGATAAGGATATTTTAAAAGTTTTTCAATAGCCAACTCTGATAATGAAGCTACTTTAGTTTTATTCTCTTTGGCATATCCTTCAAGGAAATGTTTTGCCAAAATGATAATATCATCACCACGGTGGCGTAAAGGCGGAAGCTCAATGGGGAGTCCTAATAGTCTGTAATACAAATCCTCTCTAATTTTTCCTGTTTTCACTTCTTCCGACAGATTTTTATTGGTGGCTACAATTAAACGAACATTAGTTTTAATATTTTCGTTGCCACCCACTCTTGAAAATTCTCTTTCTTGTAAGATTCTTAAAAGTTTAGTTTGCATAATCATGTCCATATCTGAAATCTCATCAAGGAATAAAGTACCTTGATTTGCTACTTCAAATTTTCCAATTTTTCGACTGACCGCTCCCGTAAATGCACCTTTTTCATATCCAAATAATTCGCTTTCGATCAACCCTTCTGGAATGGCTGAAACATTAATGGCTACAAAAGCTTTTTTTGCTCGGGCCGAATTATAATGAATGGCACGAGCTACTAACTCTTTTCCTGTTCCTGTTTCTCCAGTTAGTGAGACTGTAATATTCGACTTAGTGGCTTTCTCAATAAGGTTGAAAATGTCTTTAATGACTGTACTGTTCCCTTTTATTGCTTTGCGGAATTCGTATTGTTTACCAATGGTTTCTTTTAAAACAACAATCTCTTCTTTCAGGTTAAAGTTTTCGTGAATCTTTGTTAAAGAACTCCACAGTCGATTTTTAGTATCATCGTTTTTTATGATATAATCATAGGCTCCTTCTTTGAGTAACTCTACTGCAGTAGAGATATCTTCCTGCCCCGAGACTATAATTACAGGAGTTTCAGGATTAAATTCTTTAATTTTTTTAATGACTTCATAGCCCGTATAATCTGGAAGTGAGTAATCCAAAGAAATAGCAGCTGGTTGCTTATGAAGATTTTTGATACAGTCTTGACCATTTAAAAACAACTCTACCTCATAATCTGGATTTTTTTGCAAATGATGTTTTAGCATTTCTCCATAAAACTCATCGTCCTCTACAATAAAAATTTTAAAACCACTCATAAATATTTTATTTAAAGCTAAAGATATGTAAATTGAAACTAACTCCCAAATTTGGAATCAACTTTTATAAAGGACTTAATACAAAAGGTTTCCAAAAAATGGAAAATGTTTTATGCTTTTTAAAAAGAATTTCAATCTCTAAATCAGTGGATGAATAAAAACATAGTACTTTTGTCGCAAATATTAATGTATCGGAATGATTAAAATACTTATAAAAGCCTTGGCATATTTGCTAAAATCTTTGCTCTTG
>JAOZUV010000275.1 GCA_029938505.1 Bacteroidales bacterium
ACAAGAAGATGGTCAGATTATTATGTAGTGAAATAACAAAAAAAGAATTAGAAAACAAAGAAGTACAAAAAATAGTTTTGTCAGGGTCAATTAATGAAATTAAATATACACTTGCAATTACAGGTGAATATGATGTTGTAAAAGATTTAAGAGACGTGTTAGAGATAAAAGGCTATGGTTCAATTTTAGACATGGTTCTAAAACAACCCCAAACAAATCTAGATGCCTTTGAAAAACCAGTGGAGGAAAAAAATGAAAATAGTAGCGAATAAATTATGTAACTTTATTGAAAAGTTATCATTAAAAGGACAAATTAAAACAAGTTTATTAAATTTTACAGACGAGGGTATCACATCATCTGTTTCTGCAATCAATGTAGCTTTTGTAAAAGGAACTCTACCTAAAGAGCAGTTCGACGATTATGAAGCTATTGGTGAAGTAGGTATTTCAAATAATATTCTATTAACTAAATTATTAAAAAGATATGATGATAAAATAATTAAGTTAGAGAAAAAAGATAATAAGATAGTTATAATTAGTGAAACAGGTTCAACATTTTTCGTTTTATGTAGTGCTGATAATGTTGAAAATAATACAAACAAAGCTCCGTCAATTATTGAAGATACGTCAATTAAATGTTTTGATTTAGATGTTAGTAGACTTTCAAGTATAAAAGAAGGTGCTAGTGTAATTAGTACAAAACAATTAAAATTGGAAGTAGTTGATAATATGCTTAGTTTAACAGCAGAAAGTGATGTAGGTATAAAAATCACTGAAGAATTAAAAATAGAACATCCAGATTGTATGTGTAAATATGGAGAATTATTAATGTCTGCTATTGAATCTGTGAGTGGAACTGTTTCAATATATTTTAAAACTAAGTTTCCTATTATGTTAAAAAGTGGTAACTTTGTATATATTATTGCACCAATCATTGAAGAGGACGATTAAAAATGTTTGTACATAAATACAGAGTACATAGCTTTGAAAAGATTATAGGTTTACCAAAGAATTTACCAGAGATAGGTGTTGGGATGCCTCACCTTTTTTTATATGGTAGACCAGGAACTGGAAAAAGTTTACTTAGTGAGGCTGTTGTAAAAAAATTATCTTGGGAAAGTCTTCGTCTGAATTGTTCTGATTTTAGAGGTATTGATGTTGGTAGAGATATAGTAAAACCATATATGATGACTATGAGTGTTGATGGTAATCCAAAAATTTTAATGTTAGAAGAATTTGATGCTGTTACGCTAGATTTTCAAAAGTTGTTACGACAATATTTAGAAGATTATGCAAAAAATTGTATAGTAATTGTTACATTAAATTATCCTAATAAAATTATAGAACCTTTAAAATCTAGGTTTGTTCGTATTAATATGGATAAGAAGGATAAAGTAGATATACAAAAACATTTAATAAATATTTGTGATACAGAAAAAATTGAATTTGAAAACGAAGCAATAGATTTAATTGTAAATAATTTTTATCCAGACATTAGAGCAATGATAAATAAATTAGAAGAGTTCAAGGGGAAAAAGATAACAAAAGATTTAATTACTCTAGATGAAGATAAGGTTGCTGATTTACTTAATTTAATAAAAGAAAAGAATTTTACTAAAGCTCGTCTGTGGTGTTTGAATTCTAGTTGGTCTCATTCAGAAATTTTAAAACAATTATACAAGTATGGATTAAAAACAGAATTAGAACCATCAAAGAAATTAAAATTTATTGAATCTTTAGCAGAAGGGGACTTTCGTCTTGGGATGAGCACTGACCCAGAAGTACAAACTAGTGCGACTTTAGTAAGATTAATTAGGAGTTTGATATAAAATGGAAGCAGAATTTGAGAAGACAACAAAACTAAAATTGGAATTAACGCAAGATGATATGGCTGACTTACATTTCATATTAACAAGAGATGTAAAAGACTATGGTGAGTGTCAATCACCTCGCCATGAATGACGAGGCTTGAGTCGTGAGATTCGAGAGCGATTGGTTGATTAGAGGGCAGAGAAACAATGGAAACAAAAGTGCAGAAGTTAGGAAAGAGAAATACATACACACCTATAGATGCTTCACAAGTCTATAGCCCTGTGGTTGTGTCTTTAAACAAAGAGGAAACTCTTAGTGAGCACGACTTAAAAACCTCTCATAACAACCTCGATGTGAACCTACTGTCTGGCAAGACAGAACATAACTTGCGAGTTTATGTTATAAATATGCGAGGTAAACCTTTGATGCCTACGTCACCTGCAAAAGCAAGGCATCTAATACAAAATAATAAAGCAAAAGTTGTTAGCTGTAAACCTTTCACCATACAGTTAACTATAGCAACAGGTGAAACAAAACAGGAAATTAAACTTGGTATCGATAGCGATGCTAGGTTTATTGGTTATTCAGCAACAACAAAAACAAAAGAGTTAATTAGCGGTGAGTTAGAATTAAGAACAGACGTCAGTAAAAAGATTAGTGACAGGGCGATGTATAGAAAAACTAGACGTGGTAAACTGTGGTACAGACAGGTAAGATTCCTTAACAGAGTCTCGTCGAAAAAGAAAGGTTGGTTAGCACCAAGTATACAACACAAACTTAACACACATATTAGATTAGTAAACAAAATAAAAGAATTGTTACCAATAACAGAAACAATAGTTGAAGTTGCACAGTTCGACGCACAAAAATTACAAAACGTAGATATAAGCGGTGTCGAATACCAACAAGGTCAAATGCAAGGTTACGATAATTTACGAGCATTTGTTTTAGCTCGAGACAGTTACACGTGTCAAATATGTAAACAAAAAGAAGGTGTGTTCAACATACACCACGTAGTGCAAAGAAAGGACGGTGGAAGCGACCGACCAGATAACTTAGTAACAGTACACGTCGGATGCCACAAAAAGTTTCATAGTGGTAAAATCAAACACAAATTCGTTAAACCTAAAAGTTTCAAAGAAACGGCAATAATGAACAACGTGTGGAGTCGTGTAGTAGACGTTATCGGAGCAAAAATAACTTTCGGATATGTCACTAAACGTAAACGATTAAATTTAAGTTTAGAAAAAACACATAATAATGACGCTTATGTTATCAGCGGTGGAGAAAAACAAGAACGGTGTATAGTTAGTCAACATAAACAAATCAGAAGAAATAATAGAAAGTTACAACAAAATAGAAAGGGGTATAAACCTGCTATTCGACGACAAAGGTATAGAATTCAATCAGGTGACTTAATTAGTTATAAGCATAAAAAGTTCATAAGCGGTGGGACGTTTAATTTAGGAAGGTATGTTGTGTTTGTAAAAAATAATTATGGAATCAAATATGCAAAAATAAACGATATTGAGGTAATTAACTATGGGAAAGGTTTACAAATATAAGAAGGAAAGTCCGATTCATCTCCCACCTAAAGGAAGGAGACTTCTCGGACAAGGAGTTAAACAGATTGTAGCGAGATGAAATGTTTAACAGCTATAAGAATTTAATGGGTAGAAATTTAGATGCAGTAGATAATAATAAATTGTTTATTATTAATCGATGGGCTTCATATAATGAGAAGCTTTCTATTAATGCTTCAATGATAGATAGATTGATGCTCAAGTGTGATAAAGATATTCTTAAAGGTCTGATGGCAGAATGTTTACGAGGAGAGATTTCTAAATTTCTTAAAGCAGACAAAGAAGACCAATTCCTTATAGATGCTTACAAAAAACATTATGGTTTCTCGAATAGAGAATATCAAATACAAAAACATTTAATCGATGTAGATTTAAAAACTTTAGCAATAGACCAAGCTTGGGATAAAAAAATGTGCAAGAAATATAAGATTGAATGGAATGAACCAAAAAAGCAGAGATTAAAAAAATCTGACTTAGAACCAAAAAAAGAAACTGCGAGTGTGTTTGATTTTTAAAATGATAGAACGAGACTCCAAAGGTAAATTTCAACAACGAACTCTCGGTAAAAAATATAAATTTTTTGTATATTGT
>JAOZUV010000276.1 GCA_029938505.1 Bacteroidales bacterium
TATTAGGATTACAAGCTTTACCAAAAAGTTTACAATCTTTTGGATTTTTTAATCCTTTCAATATTTCCCCACATATACATCCTTTTTCTTCTTTAGTAGGTTCTACTACTACTGGAATCATTACTTCTGCATCGTATTTTTTATACTTATCGCGAACCTTCATCCCGCTTTTCGGAAGTACACCTAAGCCTCTCCACCAATCATCGCGAAGTTCAAATACTTCTTTGAGCATTTGTTGGGCTTTTATATTTCCTTCGTCTTTTACTACGCGACTGTATTCATTCTCAACACTGTATTCTTCCGATTCAATTTGCTTTACAAGCATTAAAATTGATCGTAATAAATCAACGGGCTCGAATCCTGAAATCACAACACCCAGATTGTATTTTTTTGGAATTTCAACATAAATCCCTGAGCCTGTAATTGTACTTACGTGACCAGGAGCAATATATCCATCAATGGTAACACCCTCATCAATCAAAGCTGCCATTGCGGGTGGCATAATTTTATGTGAGCTGAACAAAAAGAAATTTTCTATATTTTGAGCATGAGCATTAATCACACCGGCTGCACTACTTGGTGCCGTGGTTTCAAATCCAATTCCTAAGAAAATGATTTTCTTATCAGTATTTTCTTTGGCAATTTTTAAAGCATCCAATACAGAATAAACTATACGAATATCAGCACCATTGGCTTTTTCAATATCGAGTGATGAAGTTGATCCTGGAACCCTTATCAGATCGCCATAAGTTGTGATGATCACATCCTCCAAACGACTATATGCAATGGCTTGATCAATGTATTTTCGGTCGGAAACACAAACCGGACAACCTGGTCCAGAAACAAGTGTGATATTATCGGGTAGGAGAGAAGGAATGCCAAATTTTTGAATAGACATGGTATGCCCACCACAAACTTCCATTAAGCGAATTTCTTTTTTAGATGTTTTCTTAATTTGTCTGGCAAGTTCGAGTACCAGTTCTTTATTCCTGAATTCGTCTATATATTTCATTATTGCCTTCCTTAAACTAAGCGTTCACCACTTTCTTTTTCTTCCTCATCCATTTGTTTGTTCAGATCTTCGAACTCTTCAAATACTTTGAGGGTTTCTAGGGCTTCTTCTTCACTGATTTTTTGAAGTGCAAACCCTGTATGGAGCAAAATATAGTCTCCTATTTTTACATCATCCACCATTTGAAGACTAGCATTATATTCAGTTCCGCCAACAGAAACGATGGCCATATTTCCTTCAATCTTCTCAACTTTGGCAGGTATACTTAAACACATATCTTTTAATTTATATAATTCCTAATTCACGTTTTTTTGCTGCTATTGCAATTTGTCCGAGGGCTAAACCGCCATCGTTAGAGGGTGTTTCTTGGTGAGAGAAAACTTCAAAATTATGTTTATTTAAAAGATTTTCAACCTTTTCTAAGATATACCGATTTTGAAAACTCCCTCCAGATAAAACAACTTTATTTAATCCTCTTTCATCTCGCAATTTTTTAGCGACTGCGAAAATAATATTAATAATAGTATGATGGAACTTTGTAGCGATAATTCCTTGGTTTATACCCTTATTTAGATCAGTTATGATGCCTTCAAATATTTCTTTTAGATCAATTTGTTTTCCTATTTTGAAGTCATAAGATTTTGTGCAATTTGTATCGATAGCTGCCTCTAAACGCATGGGTGCTTCTGCATGAAAACTTGCATTCGTGCATAAATTTATGATTGCCGAAACAGCATCGAAAAGTCTTCCACAGCTTGATGTTTCAGGACAATTGAGATTTTTCTCAAGCATTTCTATAACGAATTCTAATTCGAAATCAGTAACATCTTTCAAAAACTCAAAATCTGATTTGTTAAAATTTCGTCCATAATATTTATGAAGGTAACTAACCGCCATTCGCCAGGGGTGTTTTGTGGCCTTATCGCCTCCTGGCATTTTAACGTAATCAAAATAAGAGAAACGTTCATAATCTGCCAAATCGCATACAAAAAATTCACCACCCCAAATTTTATTATCATCACCCAAACCTGTACCATCAAAAGCAATTCCAATGACTTTTTCATCCAATTGGTGTTCGGCCATACAGGATGCAATATGTGCATGATGATGTTGAATCCCTACTTTGGGAATATCATACTCCATGGCATACCTTGTAGATAAATAATCGGGATGAAGATCGTGCGCCATTAATTCGGGTTTTACCCTGAAAAGTTTTTTAAATCGATCTACAGATTCTGTATAAAATTCAAGTGTTTCAGCATTTTTAAGATCACCAATATGCTGACTTAAAATAGCTTGATTGCCTTTCCCAATAGCAAAACAATTCACAAGCTCAGCACCTGCTGCAAAAATCCCATCCACATTTAAATTCAATCGGGTGGGGGTGGGTACAAATCCACGTGAGCGTCTAATCAATCGACTTTTATTGTTTGTAACAAAAGCCACTGAATCATCTGTTCTGTTATGAATATCACGATTATAAGTTAATACTGCATCGGCAATTGATCCTAATTGAGCATGGGCTATTTCGTTATCAATAATAATCGGTTCATCTGAAATATTTCCGCTCGTTAAAACAATGACAGATGATTTTAGTTGATCCATTAATTGATGATGGAAGGGCATATATGGCAGCATAATGCCAACCGAATCAAAACCCATGCAAACACTTGGGGCTAATTTTTTATTATTCTTAATTAAAACGATGGGTCTTCTCCAAGAAGTCAACAATTCTTGTTCATCCTTTGTACATTCTGCGAAAGTATTAAGTGCATCCAAATCTTTGCACATAACAGCAAAGGGTTTGCCATCTCTGTTTTTGGCTTCTCTAAGTTTTTTAACTGCGGTTTCATTATTGGCATCACAAGCTAGGTGGTAACCTCCCAAACCTTTCATTGCAACTATTTTGCCTCTTTCAAGAAGATTACAGCATTGCTCTAAAAGTTCGTTGATATCAGTAATGGCTTCATCCTGATAATGTAATTTATAGGTAGGTCCACAATTACTGCAAGCTACGGGCTGAGCATGAAAACGTCGATCTAAAATCTCCGTGTATTCAGAATGGCAGGTTTTGCAAAACTTAAAAGGCTTCATTGTTGTTTTATCTCTGTCGTAAGGTAAATCTTTTATAATGGTAAAACGAGGACCACAATTGGTGCAATTTATAAATGAATAATCTATGCGGTGTTCTTGCAATTTTAAATCACTCAAACACTCATTGCATACAGCAATATCGGGACTTACTTCTGTAATTTCATCTGATTTATTCTCACTTTTTATAATGGTGAATTCGGTGAAATTTTCCAGTGGAATAGTTTCAGGAACTATTGAAATTACATTTGAAGCTAAGGGTGCTTTATCTTTAATTTCATTTGTAAAATGTTTGATAGTTTCTGCTAAGCCCTCAACTTTAATAAAAACTCCATTATTGCTATTTTCCACCCAACCAGCAAGCTTGTTTTTTTTTGCAAGGCGATAAATAAATGGTCGGAAACCAACACCTTGAACAAGGCCTTGAACATGAATTAGATTGTTAATTATTTTATTTTCCTTAGTCATTTAAATTTAGCGTTTTGGAGTAAGCCTTGGCAAAAATACTTTTTTTATTTGAACTCTTTTCTTTGTCAATTGAAACTAACTTTTACTTTTGTAGAAGAAAAAATGATAAAAATGTTTTTATTTGCATTTTCCCAAGACTAAATTATGAAACTACCAAAAAGAACTGTTCAACGCTTGAGTCGTTATCGTCGACTGTTGAGTAAATACCGTTATATGTCGGAGCCTTATATTTATTCACATGATTTGGCTCGTCTGTTAAATCTGAATCCGGTTCAGGTTAGGCGTGATTTAATGTTGATTGGGTCAGCAGGGAATCATCGTAAAGGTTATAATGTAAATGAATTAAATGACTTAATTGGTGAAACTATAGATAGCAAAGAGATTCAAAATGTTGGTATTGTTGGTGT
>JAOZUV010000277.1 GCA_029938505.1 Bacteroidales bacterium
ATAATTATAAAAAAGAATTACAATACATTGCTGAGGAAGAATTGAATGGAAATTCTCGATATATATTCGGATCAATTGATCAGAAAACACTTGGCTTTACATTACGTGTTGATTATAATATTACACCCGATTTAACCATTCAATATTACGGAAGTCCGTTTATTTCGGCAGGAGACTATTCGGATTTTAAATTGGTTGATAATTCTCAAGCATCTGAATATACTGATCGCTTCAATGAGTTTTTAGTTAACCAAATTTCGTATGATAATGTGAATGAAGAATTTTTAGTTGATGAAGACTTAAATAGTACAGCCGATTATTTGTTTAGTCAACCTGATTATAATTTTGCACAATTCCGATCAAATTTGGTTGTTAGATGGGAATATTTACCAGGATCAACTGTGTATTTTGTTTGGTCGCAAGGAAGAAGTAATTATACCACTAATGGAGATTTTGATTTTGGTGAAAATATAGGTGATTTATTTGAGGTTCACCCTCGGGATATTTTTCTGTTAAAATTTAGTTATCTATTTTCACTTTAAAAAGAGAAGGGGGCTTAGCCTCCTTTTTTAGTTCATAATAATTAGTTTGTGGTATTGCTTCCCAAAATCAGTTTGTAATCTAAGCAAATAAAACCCAGCTGCGAGATCAGTATCTGCTATGCTAAATTCGTAATCTCCAGCCGTCAAAAAATTATCAGCGATCGTTTTTAGTCTTATTCCAGTAATCGAAAGAATGTCAATTTTTATGGAACTTGCTTCTGACATTGAAAGTTTAATATATCCTTCGTCTTTTATCGGATTAGGGAAAATAATAAGTTTAAATAAATCCTGAGAAACAAGATGATTCGTAGCTGTTAATTGATTAGATGTTGCTAAGCTGGCAATACTTCCAAGACCTAATTTCGACATTTCATGAAAGAAATTCATATTGAAAAGACTTATTCGATCTTTATTAGTGTGATAATATGGGTTGAACGATCCCTGATATAAAGGTTCGATTAACATCAGTGCACTATAATTTTTTTCTAAAAAAGCTTTGTGATCACTACTTTCAGAACCTGGACTATAGATCTTAGGGGAGAGTGATAAATTATAGATATTGCACAAATTATAAACATAATTAGCTAACTCATTTGAGTTAGCTATATTTAATGTATGGATATCAAATTTGTTGTCGTTAGTTGTATTATACGCAATCATATCAAGATTAATGACACCCTTAATGTTGACATATTTGTCTCTTGCTTTGTCTACCCAATCTCTACTTCCAATAAGTCCGATTTCTTCTTGATCCCATAAAGCATAAATAATTGAATATGAGAATTCATACTGACTTAAAATTCGGGCAGTTTCTAAAACAGCAGCAACACCACTAGCATTATCATCGGCTCCATGATCTGGTACAGCATCATAATGTGCACAAATGATATAATACAAATTTGGATTATCTTTTCCTGCTTGAGTAGCAGTAATATTTCTGCCATTGACACTATAGATGTCATCTTCTACGGTAAGCCCAGTTTTATTAAGTGTTTGAATGATGTAATTGGCAGCTAAGTCATTTCCTCTTGAGTCAACGCGGTGAACAATAGTTGTAACCACTCCATTAACTGTTACCGTATTTTCTCCACTTAAATCATTTACATATTTTTTTAAGGTATCGATACTAACTTTTGAAATTAACTCACTCACCCGACTACTATATGTTTGCGCATTTGCAGTGAATAGCAGAAAGCTAAAAATAAATGATAAGATATATGATTTCATCTAAGCTTTTTATATGGGATTCTTAATAGATCTATTTCCCTATTTTTAGCGTCTTACTTCGTAAAGCGAAATGGCCAATGCATTTACAACATTCATTGATGAGTTTTTTCCATACATTGGGATGTGAACGCAATAATCAAGTAAGTTTAATATTTCATCTGAAATACCATTTTTTTCTGCACCAATAACCAGTGCAATTTTTTTATGAGAAGAAAAACTAATTTTATTTATTGCTTTACTCGTATTGGTAATTTCAATCCCAATCAACTCAAATCCATCCTTTTTTATTTGATTAAGCACATCTTTTAAATTTTCAGAATATTCATATCTGATTGAATGCTGAGTGTTTCTTGCAGCGCGCTTTAATCGCGTATTATCTGTTTTGGGACTTGTTTCTGAGAAATATATTTTTTGAACACCAAAAGCTTCTGATATCCTAAAAATCATTCCTGCATTTTCGGGTGAACGAATACTGTCGCATACTACATATATTGGGAGGCTATATTTATTAAGTATAACTTCATCATGATTAAGTTGTTTTTGCCTCATAATTCGATTTATTAATTAGATACAAAATAAATTAAAATATTGCTCAACTGAAAATATCACATCATAATTCTTCGCAATTGTTTGCTATGTAAATATCTTACAAAATTTATATGCATTTGTTTTTATTCTGATTTTAGTTTCGAAAAATCGAAATCTTTTTTGATACGCAATTTTTATTAACTTGCCTCGTTTTTTGCATTAGCTGTTAGTCTGTAATGCGAACTAACTAATATAATAAGTAACTTTTGGTTGAAGATACTAAATCATTATTTATGGATAAACCTAATATTAAACCATGAAAAAAATTGAATACTCACCACGAAAAGATTACAAAGAAAGATATGATTTAATACGTCATCCTGAACGGATTAGAAGTTCGGATGTTATTGAAGGTGTTTTTAAAAATATTCAGTATTATGATTCTCCCGATCCTTCATTGATTGCTGCAAAAGGAAACGTAAATGGATTTGACTGTATAATACTTGGTCAGGAAAAACGTCGTAAAGGAAAAGAAAGTAAGGCAACAGGAATGCTTACTGCTAAAGGATTTTCGTATACACTACAAATACTTGATGAAGCTGAAAAGACAGGAACTCCTGTGGTTTCTTTTATCGATACTTTTGGTGGAGATACTTCCATGGAGTCGGAATTAATTGGACAATCATTTTTAATTTCTGATTGTATTAGTAGATACGGTGGAGTTAAAACTCCAACTGTTTCATTTGTGATTGGCGAAGGGGGTAGTGGAGGTGCTTTGGCACTCCAGACTGCTGATAAGAGTTTTATGTTTGAGAATGCTCTTTATTCAGTTATTGCCCCTGAAAGTTGTAGTCGTATTATTTTTCATCGACGCTTATCCGAAGGTGAAAACATTGAGGATACTCTTGGGGATGCTTTAGATATGTTGCGTCCTGGAGCCGATCATTTGAAAGAAATTGGAATGATTGATGAGATTCTCCCTGAACCTAAAAAAGGAGCACATGTCAATTATAAATTCACCATCGGGATCATAAAAGAAAATCTAATAAAAACATTGGATGAATGGGCAAAAGGGAGTAAAAAATCATTTACTAAAATTATTCCTAAGCTTGTTGAAGCTCGTCGCGAAAAGGTTTTAAACTATGGGAAATTTAATGTTGAGAAAGATAAACTTTGGAAACGAAAAATAAAACGTGTAGTTCCTTTTAATATCCCAATGGTTGATGTTGTGAGTGATGATTTTCATACTTTACACATAATGAAGGCACATCTTCATAGAGATGATTTGGATGGTGTTGAGTTAGTAAAATGTGAAAAAGGATGGGATGCTGAGCTTGGCAAATTTAGTGTAGCCGGTGGGTGTGGATTTATTCCATATGAAGATTATAAAAATAATTTTTATGCTTGCCCAAAATGTGGGAAAGGTGCGAATATTAAAGTTGAAGATCAAATCGATAAGATTTGTGACAAAGATACTTTTCTCGAAATTGAAGGAGATTTAACTATTAGGAAGTTAATCGATAACGATCATTATTTCTTTGGGAAATATAAAGCTTCGCTTGAAAAAATGGAAGCGAAATGTTTCTCAAACGAAGGATTGGTAACGGGTAAAGCTAAGTTAGATGGAAATGATGTTGTTGTTGCTATTACTGACTTGAGTTTCTTTGT
>JAOZUV010000278.1 GCA_029938505.1 Bacteroidales bacterium
TCCATCCAGTAGAAATATAAAAATATAGAATGATGAAAAGACTACTAATTTTATTGTGTATTACACTAATGACATCAAGCTTTGTGTTTAGTCAAAATAAAGCCAAAGCTGATGTTGAGGAAAATCCAAATGCTGCCGTTATTACTTTTGATAAAGTAATTCACGATTATGGAGTTATCGCTAAAGGTGATAATGGGAAATGTGAATTCAGATTTACAAATACAGGTAAAGAACCTCTAATTCTTTCTCGTCCACGTTCGAATTGTGGATGTACTGTACCTTCATGGCCTCGTGAACCTATTTTACCTGGGAAAAGTGAAAAAATTACTGTTGTTTACGATACAAAAAGATTTGGTCCTATTAATAAAAGTGTGACTGTATTCTCGAATGCAAAAAATAAAGCAGTAGTTTTAAGAATAAAAGGTACTGTAAAACAAAACCCCAAGAATAATTTACTTCCTCCAATAAAGTAGAACGTTTTTTAAATTTATATCAAAATGCCAAAGATTTCAAAAAAGGGGCAATTGATGCCCGAATCACCAATCCGTAAATTAGTTCCTTTTGCTGAAGCAGCAAAAAGTAGAGGAGTGCAAGTATATCATCTTAATATTGGTCAGCCTGATATTGAAACTCCGGAAGTAGCTTTAAATGCCATTCGTAATTTCGATCAAAAAGTGGTTGCCTATAGCCATTCAGCAGGAATCCTTTCATATCGTAAAAAGCTTGTTGAATATTACAAGAAAAATAATATTAATATTACTGCTGATGATATTATTGTTGCAGCAGGAGCTTCGGAAGCCATTTTATTTGCTATGCAAACCTGTTTAGATCCAGATGATGAAATTATTATACCTGAACCATTTTATGCAAATTACAATGGATTTGCTGTAAATGCTGGAGTTAAAGTTTTGCCTATTCCTTCATCGATTGAGAGTGGTTTTTCTTTACCTGATATTGCTGAGTTTGAGAAGGTGATAACGCCTAAAACAAAAGCAATCATGGTTTGTAACCCCAATAATCCAACAGGTTATTTATATAGCAAAGAAGAATTAGAAGTCCTTCAGGAGATCGTGAGAAAATATGATTTGTATTTGATTGCAGATGAAGTTTATCGTGAGTTTTGTTATGATGGATTTAAACATTATTCTTCAATGTATTTAAAAGAAATTGAAAATAATGTAATCTTAATTGATTCTGTTTCTAAACGCTATAGTGCATGTGGAGTACGTATTGGTTGTATGATTTCTAAAAATAAAGAAGTTATGGATACAGCTATGAAGTTTGCTCAGGCTCGATTAAGTCCTCCAAGTTTTGGACAAATTGCTGCTGAAGCTGCTTGCGATACTCCAGATTCTTATTTTGTAGATGTAATGAAAGAGTATATTGCTCGTCGTGATGTGGTTGTGGAAGGAATCAATAATATTGAAGGAGCTTATTGCCCTAATCCTAAAGGAGCATTTTATGTGGTAGCTAAACTTCCTATTGATGATTCAGATATATTCTGTCAATGGTTATTGGAAGATTTTAACTATGAAAATCATACCGTTATGTTGGCGCCTGCTTCTGGATTTTATTCTACTCCAGGAGAAGGAAAAGATGAGGTTCGCATTAGTTATGTACTTAATGTTGAAGATTTAAAAGGCTCTATTAAATGTTTGGATGAAGCCTTAAAGGTTTATCCAGGTAGAAAATAATAAAATAAAACTTATTCGAAATCAGGATAGAGTAGATACTTTATCCTGATTTTTTTATACTTATTAATGTCTTCTTTCCAGCTTTGATGAATTTGCCAATTTGTTAATCCGCTTTCAATTTGTTTTCGCAGCTCAGTTGTGCCAGAAAGTTTTTCAAAATAGGAATTAAAGAAATTATTCTTATCAGAAATATCTTTATAGAAATTGATAATCCAGCCCAATTCAATCTTTCCTAATTCAGAGGGATGTTTTGTATAATAACTTTTAAGATTTTTGCCAAAACATTTTTTGTTTTTTTGTGGGGGGGTCATACTTGCTCCTTTCACAGGAATAGGCACAAAACTAAATTCCTTACTTGAATATTCAGGGTGACCAATAAATTCAAAGGGATTGCTTGTGCCACGACCAATACTAACAGTTGTTCCTTCAAATAAGCATAGTGAAGGGTAAAGCAAAATACTTGATAAGTTTGGTAGGTTAGGAGAGGGCTTAATCGGTAAATCAACAATCATTTTATGTGTATAATTCTTTATTTTAATAATTTCAAGTTCACATTTCTCTCCATTTTTTAACCAGCCTTCACCATTTACTAATAGGGCAAATTCTCCTGCTGTAAGCCCATGTACAATCGGTATTGGATGCATACCGATAAATGATTTATGTTCATTTTTTAAAATAGGCCCGTCCACATAAAACCCATTTGGATTAGGTCTGTCCAGAATAATTAATTGAATGTTATTTTCAGCACAAGCTTCCATTACATAGGTTAAAGTTGAGAAATAAGTATAAAAACGTGTGCCCACATCTTGCAAATCAAACAAAATCACTTCAATATCTTTTAAGTCTTCGTGGGTGGGCTTTTTATGATTATCATAAAGTGAAATAATGCTCAGTCCTGATTTTTTATCTACTCCATTTTCGATAATTGCACCATCTTCTTCATTCCCTCTAAAACCGTGTTCAGGACTAAATACCTTTAATAAATTAATGTTAGCATTAAGAAGTGAGTCAGCTAAATGAATGTTTCCAATCATTGATGTATGATTGGCAAGCAATGCTATTTTTTTTCCTTTTAGTTTTGAAAAATATAATTCAGTTCTGGCATTAGCAGCTGTAATTTCATCCCAAGAAACAATGATTGGTATTTGTTGCGATTGAGCACATCCACTCATTAATAAAATAAAAAATAAGATGCTTGTCGGTATTTTCTTCATTTAGATGCTAGATTTTCTATTTTTGTAAAAAGAATTCAATTGAATACTCCATTTTTTATAGCTAAGCGCATTTCCTCCTTAGATCGTGATAGTTTTTCGCGGCCTATTGTACGTATCGCTATTATCGGAATTGCACTAGGTTTAAGTGTGATGATAATTTCGATGGCTGTTGTGCGCGGATTTCAACAACAAATCAGTGATAAAGTTATTGGTTTTGGAGCGCATTTACAAATAAATAAATATGACTTTAATTCATCCTTTGAAACCACTCCAATTAGCATTCATCAAGATTTTTATCCTGAACTAACAAAGATTGAGGGTGTAAGGTGTATTCAAATTTATGCCTATAAAGCTGGAATTATAAAAACGCTTTCTGAGATACAAGCCGTTATATTTAAAGGTGTTGGAAATGATTATGATTGGGATTTCTTTAATAAGAATATGGTTGATGGTGTAATTCCTGATTTTACTGGAAAGGAATTTTCTGTTGAAATTATTATTTCACAGTCAATAGCCAAACGATTGAAATTGCATGTAGGGGATGATTTACGCATGTATTTTGTTTCAACAGATCAAGATAATATTAGAGGGCGTCGATTCAACATTTCTGGAATTTATAAGACAGGTTTGGGCGAATTTGATGATCAATTTGTGATAGGTGATATTTCGCAAATCAGAAAATTAAATCGATGGGATGATGATCAAATTGGTGGATTTGAGGTTCTGTTAAATGATTTTGATGACCTAGACCAATTACGAGAAAGTGTATATAATAAAATAAGCTATGATTTGAATGCTACAAGCATCAAAGATAATTACCCTCAAATTTTCGATTGGCTGAATCTTATGGATATGAATGTTATTATTATTTTATCTTTAATGATTCTGGTTGCAGCAATTACTATGATCTCAATTTTACTGATTTTAATACTCGAACGTACATCAATGATCGGTATTTTAAAGGCATTGGGTAGCGATAATGTGTTTATACGTAAAGTATTTCTATATAAATCTCTTT
>JAOZUV010000019.1:0-5603 GCA_029938505.1 Bacteroidales bacterium
AAGCATTTATTTTTTTGATACTCAATCAATAATTTTGATGCTTCGGGAAATGGGCTTCCGAAAAATTGATTTTATCCCCTATTCAAATTTTAGGAATGTTGCTATACCCTTAAATGTTAACTATCCTTTTTTTCTTGTATAAGTTAATCTATTATTTTGACACCATTTTATTCCACCATCAACAGAGTACATGATTTCCATACCAAAAGTATCCTGTTCAGATTTATGTATAGTAATTTGAAATTGTGGACTCCCATCATCTTTACCACTATCCAATACTTTCTTTAATGTAAAAACATCTCCAATAAAATTGCCTTCAAAAATATCAAGCTTTGAGGTGGAGGCATTAAAAAAAGACAGTTTATATAGTTTTGATTTAGTATCAAATGTATATTCCATTGTTCTTAAAAATACTTTTGTGTTTTCATTGTAATTATCTTCCATTATCATATTTTCATTCACGACTACAATAGACGATGAAGTATTATCAATGTAACTCCACATTTCTCGTGAACTTGACCACAACTCAGATTTAACATCCCAATCTCCAATCAAAAATGCTATATCCTGTATTTCTTGGGTTAAAGTAACTGATGAATTGTTCTTATCATTTTGTGCATTTATAATCGATAAAAAACAGAAAAACATAATGAACGTAATTATTTGATATTTCTTTAATCTCATTATATTAATTTTTGATTTAAAATAAATTTTATTGTATACAAGATTTCTAACAAATTTAATAATTTATTTATCCATATAATCAATATTCTATCATATATAAATAAGTTATACGTACACGATTATTTTGACTACTAATTTTTAATTTTCAACTATATACAAACAAATATTGAGTCATTAAATTATCCATATAAATTTATAGATAATAGTATTCCAATTACATTACAAAAAAAATTAGTAACTCATTACACCATAATAGCCTCAAATAATTTTGAATCATTCTTAAATTAAGATTTTTTATATTTGACTCCGATATTGATTAAGCTAATTAAAGCTTTTCCCGACTTCCAATACTACTTATTTTGCATCTATGCAAGACTTAAGAATTCTTAAGTCTTGCTCGAATTTAGTAATATTTTTAAAGATCTCTGCAATTCAAAATAAAGTTATTAAAAACAATTGAATAATTTATAAAATGAAAATACTTCAAAAAAACATACTTCAACTAATTTGCTGTGTAATTCTATCACATAGTTATTCTATAAGCAAAGCACAAACTTATGGGCAAAATGGAATGGTTGTTTCAGATAATACAATTGCATCGCAAATAGGCATTGATATTTTAAAAAGGGAGGAAATGCGATAGATGCGACCGTAGCCACTGCTTTTGCATTAGCAGTTACACACCCGGTAGCCGGAAATATTGGAGGCGGAGGATTTATTGTTTATATGAACTCGGAGAATGATGTTACAACAATTGATTTTAGGGAAAAGGCTCCGTTGGCAGCAAACAAAACCATGTTTCTGGATGAAGACGGTAATTTGATAAAAAATATTAATCACTTTAGTCTGAAGTCGGTTGGAGTACCAGGAACCGTAGCTGGACTATATTTAGCACATCAAAAATACGGGAAACTGCCGTGGGCAGAATTGGTTCAGCCTTCTGTTGATCTCGCTAAAAATGGCATTCCAATGTCGTGGGGGATGTATATAGATGCACTTTGGGTTGAGACTTGGGGAAATTCGTTTGATATAATGACCAACTACTTCCGCAATTCGAAAGGAGAGATTATTAAGCCTGGTGAAATTTGGAGGCAACTCTCACTTGCCAAAACCCTCCAGTTAATTTGTGATAACGGACAAGACGGTTTCTATAAAGGAATTGTTGCTGAAGAAATTGCAGAATATATGAAAGCAAATGGAGGAATTATTACAACTGAGGATTTAGAAAAATATACGGCCGTAGAACGTAAACCAGTAAAAGGTACTTATAAAGGCTACGACATTTACTCTATGCCTCCACCTAGTTCTGGTGGGATAGCTTTGATTGAGATGATGAATTTGATGGAGCAAGCCAATTTGGATTCGATTGAATTCAACTCCACTGCTTATGTTCATTTGATTACAGAAGCAATGAGAAGAGCATTTGCTGATCGAGCAGAACATCTTGGCGACCCTGACTTTAATTTTAATATTCCCTTAGACAAATTAACTTCTAAAAAATTTGCTAAAATACGCTTTGAAAATATTGATATGGAAAAAGCTTCTGTGAGTGACTCCTCAAGATATGGGCACCCTTATGGTGGAAACAACACCACTCATTTTTCAGTTGTTGATAAAGAAGGAAATGCCGTTTCTCTTACATATACACTGGAATATTCTTTTGGATCTAGAATGGGTTCCTCAAAACTTGGTTTTATTTTCAACAATGAAATGGGCGATTTCAACCCTGTGCCAGGTGTAACAAATAGCAAAGGACAAGTTGGTTCCTCCCCTAATCTTATCGTACCCGAAAAAAGAATGCTCTCCTGCATGACTCCTACAATCGTAGCTAAAGATGGTAAACCATACCTTATCATTGGGAGTCCTGGTGGACGAACAATTATCAATACCGTTTTTCAAACTGTTCTCAATGTATTGGCCTACAATATGCCAATTGATAAAGCCATCGAAGCTATGAAAATTCATCATCAATGGTTACCCGATCAAATTGTTTATGAAAAAAACCTGATGTCTCCAGATACCCGTGATGCACTCAAAAAGATGGGGCATAAAATGCGTGGAGTATCTAATCTTGGAATACTTATGGGAATCACTTACGATTCTAAACTCAAAGTTTATATTGGGGCTTCAGACTCTTCAAGTCCTGACGGTGGAGCTGTAGGATATTAATAAAAAACTTTACAATTGAAAAAAATATTTGGCTAAATAATTCATATAAAAAAACATTATAATGAAAATCAAAACTTTAAGCAATATAATTCCTTTTCTTATTTTAATGCTTTGTGCATGTTCCAATAAGGTTGAAACCCCACAAATAAACGGAAGCGTTGCCTCAGCTCATCCCCTTGCCACACAAGCTGGCTTGAAAATTCTTGAAAATGGTGGTAATGCTTTTGATGCTGCAATTGCAGTAGCTTCAACACTCAATATTGTGGAGCCCATGATGTCAGGTATCGGAGGCTATGGCACTATATTGATATATGATGCTACTAACAAACAAATTCGGTACTTAAATCCAAGTGGAAGATTTCCAGAAAAAACAAATACCGATATGATGCGTAAGCCTACTTTGGATTATATGAAAAACAGAGTAGGGCCAAAATCCATTTCAACTCCAGGAAACCTAAATGCATGGGAAGATATGCACAAAAAATATGGAAAAATGCATTGGAATGAATTGTTTAAATCCGCAATTAACTATGCAGAAAATGGATTTAGAGTAAGCCCTGGAACAGCTGGTTGTATCGCATATTCATTCAAAAATTTCTCTGAATACTCTAAGTCATTTTACAGTAAAAACGGAATGCCACTTAAAGAAGGAGACAAACTCATACAATCTGACCTTGCAAAAACGTATAAACTAATTGCAACAGAAGGTGCCAAACCCTTTTATCATGGTAAAATTGCTAAATTAATTGATAAGCAGATGAAAAATGCAGGTAGTTTTCTCTCGATTGAAGACTTGCAAAACAATACTGCAGAATGGTGGGATCCTATAAAAATAAATTACAGAGGCTACGATGTTTACACTGCTGGTTTACCCGCAAATTCATTTGCTGCTTTTGTTAATCTGGGATTAATGAAACAGTTTGATCCCAAGGAATTAAAGCATAATTCTTCAGAATATCTCCATCGCTTTGCTGAAATGGCCAAAGAATCGTATAAGGCTCGCTTAGCGTACTCATTCGACCCAGAAGTTAAAACAGCTCCGCTTGATAGTATTCTATCGGATGAAGTCTTGAAATCCATGGCAGAATCAATTGACATGACTACTAAAGCCTCTAATTTCGTTCCTCCTTTCTCGGCAGAAAGCCGCAACACTACTCACTTTGTAGTGATTGATAAATGGGGGAATATGGTGAGTGCAACTCAAACATTGGGTAATTTATTTGGAAGTAGGATTATGGTTGAAGGAACAGGTATTTGGTTGAATAACTCAATGGCTTATTCAACATTTGAACCAAAAGGAAATCCTATGGATGCCTTCCCTAACAGACATAAATTATCCGGAGATTGCCCAGTTATTATAATGAAAGATAATAAGCCTTGGGCTGCACTTGGTTCACCTGGCGGTCATACAATTACACAAAATGTTCCACAAATTATATTCAACCTCATTGATTTTAATATGCCTATGCAAAAATCGATTGACGCTCCCAAAATTACATTTGTAGAGCCCAATTCAATCCGTATAGATCCAGATATGCCAAAAGCCGTAATTAATTCACTCATTGAAAAAGGGCACCATATCACTGAAGGATCGATTGGAAATGCTACCGGAATAAAAATTATTTATGACAGCAAAGGAAAAATATCATCCTTTGACATTGGCATTGATAAACGAGGAGAGGGTAAAAGAGCTATCGTTGATCATTAAGGATGAATAAATTATAACGATAATACAAAATTATTAATTAAGAATTATCCTTAATTATTTTACTCATTGATTGTATTTGAGCCCCATTCTCCAATAAGCCAAGCGTTTTGGAGTGGAATTGATAGGTATGATGAAATTAAAAAATTAAAAGAAATAAGATTTAAAAACCCCTTGTATTTTTTTTTTGATATGGATGCTATTGATCCTGCTTTTGCACCAGGGGTTTCGCATCACGAAGCGGGTGGATTGACATCACGTCAAGTGATTAATTTTATCAATAAAATTGATGTTCCGATTATTGGTACTGATATTGTTGAGCTTAATCCAAAAAGAGATAATGGAATTACGGCTGCTTAACATCGAAACTAATGAAAGAATTTTTAGCCAAAATGGCAACTACTTAACATCTAAAATAATGAATGGAGAAATTAAAGTAATTGGCTTCGATGCAGATGACACCTTATGGGTTAATGAGCCTTATTATCGCGAAACAGAAAAAATGTTTTCAGGTTTACTTAGCCCATATTTAAGTGAAGATAAAATCAACAAAAAATTATTTCGCACTGAAATGCAAAACTTGAGTTTGTATGGCTACGGAGCCAAAGGCTTTATGCTTTCAATGATAGAAACAGCCATAAAAATTTCGGTGGACAAATTACCCAATGATATAATCTTAAAAATAATTGATTTAGGAAAAAAACTGTTAAACAAACCTCTTATTCTATTGGAAGGGGTCGAAGAAGTTTTAAAATCTCTAAAAGGAAGGTATACTTTGATAATAGCAACCAAAGGTGATTTACTGGATCAGGAACGAAAATTAGAGAAATCAGGTTTAGCATCCTATTTTCATCATATTGAAATCATGAGTGATAAAAAAGCAGCCAATTATGAAAAACTCCTTAAACATCTTGATATAAAACCTGAACAATTTATTATGATTGGAAATTCTATCAACTCAGATATAAAACCTGTATTAGATTTAGGGAGTTATGCCATTCATGTTCCCTACCACACAACTTGGATTCATGAGGAAGGTGATGGG
>JAOZUV010000019.1:5613-13812 GCA_029938505.1 Bacteroidales bacterium
TGTTTCTGATTCGGCCTCACTATCATTGAAACCTATAAATTTATAGAAGTCAACTCACTTTTGGATATCTTAAACTATTTTAAATAATGAAAAAAAATAGATCAAGATCGTAGGAATAAAAGGAATATTATATAAAAAATATTTGGCTGAATAAAATATCTTCATTTAAAAAAACTATATCTAACACTGAATTGAGCTTGCCATTATACAACTTCACCTATATTTTTACCATTTTTTTCATAGAAATAGTTGTAACTCTTTGACTATGTCCTAATTGAGAAATCCCAAAGAAAAACACTAAAAGCAACAATAGTTTTTATTTTTTCATTTTTATTTAAATTTGGTTAGTTGATTTCTATCTATAAAATATAATAGCTTAGCCTTATCAGCAAGGCTAAAAGATTAACAATTATCAACAATTTGTGAATATTTATATTTATTCTAAGTTATAATCTGAATTTCAGTTATTTAATAAAATTAAATTAAAAGCATACTTATTAACATCTTTTAACATATTGTATATCAGTCTTATTGCATATACATATATTACATATGTTACTATTAATACTAATGAGATTTTAAAAATAAACATTAGAAAACAAATAAAAAAACAGTCAGCTGGTGTATTTTCACCTAATATATATCATATGTATTCTAGACAATCATATATCAATTAAGTTATATATTTGCGTATCTATATTAATACATTTAAAAACACATTAATTAATAATCAACAAAAAAAATTATGAAATCAATGAACAACACATTAAAAAGTAAGCTAATTGCTAGCCTTTTAGTTTTTATGTTACTAACACCTGCAGTTTTTGCAACCGACGGTTACTTTGGTATAGGTTACGATACTAAAAGCAAAGGTATGGGTGGAGCAGGTGTAGCTCTTTTCCAAAACTCATTTTTTGGCATCAGTAACCCTGCTGCTATGGTAATGCATGGTGATAAATATGGTGTTAGTCTTGGATTATTTAATCCAAATCGTGATTATACTGTAAATGGTGCAGTTTCTGGTTTCCCAGGTACTTTTGGATTAATGCCAGGTACTTTTGAAAGTGATTCAAAACTTTTCCCTATGCCATCAATGGTCGCTAACTGGATGATTAATGAAACTAGCTCTTTTGGTGTTTCTCTTTACGGAAACGGTGGAATGAACACTAATTACCCAACGAATACATTCTGGGGAACTTCACCAACTGGCGTTAACCTTATGCAAATGTTTGGTGCATTTACCTATTCTGTTAAGTTAGGAGATAGCTGGAGTGTTGGTTTTTCTGCAATTCTTGCTTGGCAATCATTTGAAGCTAAAGGATTAGAAGCTTTTGGTCAGATGTCACAAGATCCTACGAGTCTTTCTAATAATGGTGCTAACAGCTCTTTTGGTTTTGGTGGGAAAATTGGTATTCAAGGTGAAGTAGCTGAAGGTTTATTCTTTGGTGCTACTTTCCAAACAAAAATGTTAATGGGTGAATTTGATAATTACAGTGGGTTATTTGCTGAAAACGGAGATTTTGATATTCCAGGTACATGGACTATTGGTTTAGCATACGAACTAGTACCAGATAAATTTACTGTTGCTTTTGATGTTAAACAAATTTGTTATAACAAGATTAATTCAATTGGAAACCCAATGAATTTTATGGCTCAATTAGGTAATGAAACTGGATCAGGATTTGGATGGCAAAATATGACCGTATGGAAATTTGGTTTTGAATATGCTGCAAACGAAGACTGGACATTCAGAACAGGTTTCTCACATGGTAAAAACCCTGTACGTTCAACAGACGTTATGTTCAATATTTTAGCACCAGGTGTAATTGACAATCATATTACATTCGGTTTTACAAAAATGATGGGTGGTAAAGAATTTAATATTGCTATTGTACATGCATTATCTAATACTGTAAGTGGACCTAACCCCATGGAAGCTCCAGGACAACAAACAATTGATCTTCAAATGAGTCAGTGGGAACTAGAAATTGGTATAACTTTCTAATCTGATTTAATAAAATTTATAGGAATCCCGTCTGGATAAAATCTGGACGGGATTTTTTTATTTATTATAAAGAAAACGTTTAATTTTCATGGTTGCAGTTTTTATAAATGGCTCAAGTTTAACTACAACTAACTGAACTTGAGAAAATTTATTAACTCTCGAATTAACATAATCATGTAATTCGAGACGCAATTCCTCATATTTCTTATCAACAAAATGCTGTTTTTGATCAATATAGTCCGTAACATCTTTTCTGAGATGCTTATATCGCTCTTCAATTTCTTCTCGATTAAAATGAACCATAGCTACTAATTTCCCTTTTTGCTGAACCACTACTGATTCTACCACATGTCGGAAATTATTAATTACTGATTCAATTTCTTCAGGATAAATATTTTCACCACCTTGTCCAACAATCATATTTTTTAAACGCCCCTTTAAAGACAAATAGCCATCTTTATCAAATACACCAAGATCGCCCGTTTTAAACCAACCACCTTCAGAAAAAACTTCTTTGGTCAATTCAGGCTCTTTATAATATCCCAACATAATATTTGGCCCTTTAGCCCAAACTTCACCCTCCCCTGTTTTAGGATCAGGATTATGTAATTTTAATTGGGCATCCATTACCTGAGGACCAATGGCTTGTAAGCGAGTGTTTAAAGCATTTGCACCAGCCAACAAAGGTGAAGTCTCTGTTAATCCATAACCTATGGCATAAGGAAATTTTGCTTCAATCAAGAATTTTTCAACGGTTCTGTCAAGCTTTGCTCCTCCAATACCAAAAAATTTCAACTGACCACCAAAAGTTTCATATAATTTTTTACCAGCGATCGCATTCAATTTTTTTCGAATAAGAGGAATACGATACAAGCCCTTAATGACAGCATTTTTATTAAATGTCTTAGCAATTTTATTACGGTATATTTTTTCAATAATAAGCGGTACCGAAAGCATCAATGTTGGTTTAACTTCTTTAAGTGCTGGGAGTAACACAGCAGGTGTTGGCGGTTTGTCAAGATAATAAATACAGCTCCCACTTTTAATTGGCAAAATTAAGCCAAGAGTGTTTTCATAAGTATGAGATAAGGGTAAAATTGAAAGAAATCGATCATTTTTATTAACATCCTGAACATCAGCAGCCTGAGTTACATTATGTACAATATTTTTATGGGTAAGCATCACCCCTTTTGAATTACCAGTTGTTCCCGATGTATAAATAATCGCTAATAAATCCTCTTCATTAAGTTCAATATTTAAAGGCAGATAATCTCCTTCCTTATAGAATACACCTGCATCATTTAATAGTGCAAAATCCTCTATTAGGATTTGATGCTTTAAAAATCCATTCTGAAGATCTTTCGTTTTTGACAATAAACTATTAGAAACGAAAATAGCTTTGGCTTCTGAATGTTTTAAAACATTTTCAATTTCATTTTCATGAAAATCGGGTAATATAGGAACTATAACGGCGCCGATTGAGCTAATCGCAAAATAGGACAAGCCCCAATGAGGCATATTAGCACTCAAAATAGCGACCTTATCATTTTTCTTCACACCTAACTCAATCAAAAAATTGGCTAGTGAGTTTATTTTCATTCCGAGTTCTTTATAAGTAATCGGCTTTTCGCCAACAAAAGACATGGCAGGATTATCCGGAAAGTTTTGTAAAGTCGCTTCAAATAAAGAAGGCAAGGTATAGTTTTTGATTTTTTTCATAGCTCACATCATGTAATCACGTAAAAATACAATATTTTTAACAGTAATTATAATTCATAAATATTATAAAAAAACAATAATGCTTTAAATATTTAGGAGTATTCAATATATCTTCTTATGTTTGAATAAGAAGATATATTAATAATTTCTCCCCCAAATAATTAATATCAAAATGGAAACAAACGAAATTCAACAAAAGGAAATCACTCAAAGTATGGAAATTGACGGAAGTATTATGTCCGTTCTAAACGAAACCCGCAAATGGACAAAATTTATAGCCATTTTAGGATTTATTGGCATAGCTTTTCTAGTGCTTATGGGCTTATTTTTTGGAACATTTTTTTCTTCAATGATGGAGTCTATACCCCAAAAAACAACATTTCTAGCTACTACAATGAGTATCACTTATATTATAATGGCCATTGTATTTTTCTTCCCCATTTTATATTTATTAAATTTCTCAAATAAAATGAAGATAGCATTATACTACAATAATCAAGAGGCCTTATATGAAGCTTTTAATAATTTAAAACGCTATTATAAATTTAAAGGTATTTTAATAATTATAGGATTATTGATATGGGGTGCTATAATCATAGGTGCAAGTATTTTTGCAGTACTATAAAAAATAATGGAGTGGGCTTTAATCACCCCATTCGCCACTGGCTATCATTTCTATATCACCACCCACTTCAATTGTATAAACATTTTTATTAATAGATGCTTGAATACTCAGGTCTGATGGACGATTGATCTCATAACCTTGACCAGTACTTATACTGATAAATGAAGTTCTGTAGAAATTGTTTTTAAGTAGATATGCTGCTAAACAACCAGCCGCACTGCCTGTTGCAGGATCTTCAGTAATACCAAGCCAAGGAACAAAAACACGGACAGAAAAATTTTGTAAACTAGTATAACCACCACGGCAAAATACCATTACTCCTTTTGCCCAATTACTTTTTATAAACTCATCATAAATAGTCATATCAAGCTTACACTTTAATAAAGCAGCTTTGTTTTTAAGAGGAAGGATTGTAAAGGGAAGTCCTGTGGTTACACCCAATATTGGGAATTCAAGATCAATATCAGTATAATTCAGATTCAGCATTTTAGCCATATATTTTGCATCCATTGCCTCAGAGAATTCTGGTTGAACCTGCTTCATCCAATACATATAATTTCTAATTTCAACAGAAATTTGACCAACTTTTAAATTGAGTTTAATCAGTTTTCTTTTCTTTAATTCGATAAACTCATTAATAATATAAGCTGTTCCAAGTGTTGGGTGACCAGCAAAATCAATTTCGGCTTTGGGTGTAAATATTCGCACATCATAGCCTTTGTTTTTTTGCTTGTCAGAAGTAATAAATGTAGTTTCAGAATAATTGACTTCCTGAGCTATTCTTTGCATTGTTTCAGTATCCAATTTTTTATCAACAATAAAAGTAGCCAACTGATTACCGCTGTATTTACCAATTGCAAAGACATCTGTGATATAATATTTCATTTTACAGTCTTGATTATTCAATGTAAATCTAGCTATTTTTTTGGAATTTTATTCTGAATACTTCGATAAAGCATTATACACTCAATTTCACTAAATTTGAAAAAAACATATCAGCTTGTAACCTTTTTTATATCATCGAGTAACCATTAATGAGATTCAAAATAAAAACATAAAATAGTGGAATTAGATTTTGATGAAAAGATGATGATTAATGTTAAAAATGGAGATATTGATTCGCTCGTACCTCTATTCGACAAATATCACATTAAACTGTATAATTTTTTCCTTCGACTAACGAGAAATCGTGAAACCGCAGAAGATTTAACACAGAATGTATTTAGTAGAATAATAACCTACAAACATTCATTTAACGAGAAATACAAATTTAAAACCTGGATGTACCAAATGGCTCGAAATGCACATATCGATCACTACCACAAAAACAAGGCATATTTCTCTGATTTCGAGCAAATGGAGAATAGTCCTGAGAAAGTAGCTGAAGCCATAAACGAATCAGAAAAAACAGAAAAACACGAGCTTCTAAAAGAAGCCATGAATTTATTATCAAGCGATGAACGGGAGATACTCGAATTAAGTAAATTTCAGGATTTGAAATACGAAGAAATTTCAAAAATTACGGGAAACTCAGTTGGAGCCATTAAAGTAAAAGTGCATCGGGCTGTAAATAAATTAAGAAACAATTATTTTCAATTAGCATAAAACCTAAAGTCATGGATTGCAAAAACATAAATACGCTGCTCATTGATTTTGTCGACAAACAATTAGATACTGATCAAACCAAATTAGTAAAAATCCATTTGGAAAAATGCAAAAGCTGTCGTCAAGAAGTTGAAGAACTAGCCATTGTAATGAATGAAATTAATAAAACACCAAAAGATAAACCTTCGGCTAAGCTTAAAGCTAATTTCATGCAAATGATTGATGAAGAAAAATCAGCATCAAAAAGCATAGCAGCAAAACCTATACTAGAGTCAAATACTCACGTACATTATCCTCGCTTACGATTTATAAACCCAATGTATCAAGTAGCTGCTGGTTTTGCCATCTTAATATCTGGTTTACTCTTAGGACTTCTTATCAATAAAGGAAATACTGATAGCTCAGAAATGATGGCTTTGCAAAATGAAGTCTCTATGATGAAGCAGGTGGTTATGTTATCAAAGTTAGATCAAACGTCGCCAAGTTCCAGGATTCAAGCGGTGAATTATATGACTGAAATATCAAATCCTGATCCAAAAGTCATTAATGCATTGATAAGCACCATGAATACAGATGAAAATTCAAATGTAAGATTAGCTGCAACAACAGCACTTTCACGATTTACTGATGATCAAATAGTGAGAGATGCTTTAGTTAATTCATTGAGCATTCAGAATGATCCCATGGTTCAAATAACACTCATCAATATTATGATTGGAATGCACGAAACAAAAGCTAAATCATACATTGAGCAAATTGCTTCAAACGAAAATACCAATAAAAGCGTAAAATCAATTGCGCAAAGAGGAATCGAAATTTTAATCTAAAATTTATATAAAAAATTGCTGGCCGCAATCAAACAAAGAACAATTTATTGCAAACTTTTTAAAATTAATATATTATGAAAACAGTAAAAAAATTAACAATAGCACTCGTAATCGTAGTTTTTTCGACTGCAACATTAAGTGCACAAACCTATAAGAAAGCTGTAAAAAATTCCAAAAGAGTAGTTATCGAAAATCTACTTGGAGAACTAACTTTTGAAGGCTATGAAGGAACAGAGATCATTGTTGAAGTAAGCAATTTTGAAGCTCCTCCAAAACGTGCTGATGGCTTAAAAGCAATTTATGGTGGTGGTGAAGACAATAGTGGCATTGGACTTGGGTTCCATGAAGTGGATGGAAGCATTCAAATTACAGGTGCAAGTAAGCAATCTGAAGAAGCAAAATACACTTTCAAAATCCCTAACTCAATGAGTTTAGAAGTAAATTATGGAAGTCCATTTGCAGAAGCTGATGCAATCTCGTTTAAAAATTTCATTAATGAGATTTCAGTAAAAACGATGGATGCAGATATTGAATTCTTAAATGTGACTGGACCTATAACTTCGAGCACTATTGATGGAACAACGACAGTTGTTTTTGGCACAGTTAATCAAGAAAGCCCAATTTCAATTTCTAGTATTGATGGAGAAATTGATGTTACATTACCTGCAAATACACCTGCAAATTTAAATTTCAGCACACACGATGGTGAAATTTATACAGACTTTGATGTAGATTTTACAAAGAAAGAAAAAGAAGGCAGACGATCTATGAGCTACATTGGTGGACATAATTCATCAAAAGGAACCATCAATAATGGTGGTGTAGAAATTAACTTAAAAAATATTGATGGTATAATTTACCTCAGAAAGAAATAAACATTCTGGCCGGCTCATCCCTGAGTCGGCCTATTTCATAATCTTTCGCATAAAAATTTAAGTTTGGCATTTATTGCCTCTCCTGGAATTCTTATGCCTTAAAAAAATTAAGTCATGAAAAAAATAAACATCAGTTTAATCTTACTATTTATAAGCTCGATTGCTTTTAATCAAACGATAGTAGAAAAAACGATAAAAGTCAAATCACAAGAAAAAATTAATATAGATTTTGATTTTGCTGACAAAATTAATATCAAGGGTTGGGATAAAAATGAAATATATGTTAAAGCAAGTGTGAGTATTAATGATAATGAAGATAATGATTCATTTAAAATGGAAACCATTGAAAACTCATCATCCATTAGCTTTATTTCAGATATTGAAGATATGAAGGAAATATCAAAAAATAGAGTAACCATACGTAAGTCAAAGGATGGGGAACGTACAATTACTTATAACGATGGTTGGCATATTGATATGGATATCTATTTTGAAGTTTTTGTTCCAAAAAATTTGAAAATTAATGTTAACACGATAAGCGGC
>JAOZUV010000279.1 GCA_029938505.1 Bacteroidales bacterium
TACACTTTCAATCCCATTGCTTTTTTGGTGCATTCAATTGTTCTTCCTGCCCCATCATACCAAGGGATTTCTCCATTTTTATCTAAAAGGTAAGAAGCTTTTTGAGCAAACGATTCATAGGATTTATTCCCGTCTTTAAATAAAACGGCTGTAGTTAGGGCAGGGGTGAGCATCATTTTATGAAAGTCGATTACAATAGAGTCAGCTCGTTCAATTCCTTTTGTAAGATGTTTGTATTTATTTGACAGGATAGCTGCTCCTCCATGAGCTCCGTCTATATGAAACCAAACATTATTTTCTTTGCAAAAATCAGCCATCTCATCATTGTGATCGTAAATTCCTGTAGATGTTGAACATGCATTTCCTACCAGAGCGATCACTTTTTTACTTCGCTCATTGGCTTGTTTCAATATTTGAGGCAATGCATCTACTTTGATTTTATGATCTTTAGTTGGAAGTTTAATGACTCCACTATCACCCAAACCCATGATTTTAACAGAACGATCTACGCTATAATGCGATTCGGCAGAAACCAAGACAGCTAAATCACATTTAACGCCTTCTTCCCATACATCATATTCCTTTACCGCTTGACGAGCAGCTAATAATCCTGTTAGATTTCCTAAAGATCCTCCAGAAGTTATTAATCCATTCGCATTTTCATCCCATCCTAAAAATCCCAATAGCCATTCAATTACGTTTCGCTCAATGGCAGTAGCTGCAGGTCCCATTTCGTAAATAGCCATTCCGTTGTTTGAGAATGTTGCCAATAAATCGGATAAAGCAGCCATGGGCAGGGGAGGTACTACTTGATGTCCAATGTATTTTGGATGATGAAGGTGATTGGATTGATCTAAGAATTTTTTATAAAGCGACTGGATATTTCCTTTTTTATTAAAAAAAGCTTTCCAGTCCTGATGTTGCTCATTGGCACTAACCCAAGGAAGCACCTTCATTTCTTTTTGGTTAATACAATCTTGTAAATAATCTGCAATCATATTCACTAAATCGTGCCCTTCTTTTCGGAATATTTCCGGATCGTATGCTTTTTTTAAGATGTTATTCATTTGCTGAAAAGTAATTCAAGAATGTTAGTTCAATCTAGTTCGGATATTGAGCGGAGTCGAAACGTAGTCGAAATGTTTAAACCCGACTTCGACTCCGCTCAGTCTCCATTATATAAACTCTAGGTTCGGTTAATTTTTATATATCCACAGAAATACCAATTCCGGCAGCAACTGCTTTATCGTAAATAAGTTTTGCTGTAGCAGAATCCTGAATAGCTAAACCATTTGATTTAAAAACAGTGATTTCTTCAGCGTTTGTACGACCTTCAGTTTTGCCAGTCACCAAATCACCTAGTTCAGCATAAAAATGATCTTCAGTCACTGATCCTTCTTTGAGTGGAATCATGATATCACCGGCTTCGTTGAAACAAGCTTCTTTAGAGTCGCCTACAAATTTTGAACGTTGAACAGTAGCTGTGTCCAATTCTCTTGCATTTGGCGTATGGCTACCTATATTATTAATATGTGTTCCGGGTTTTAATTTTTTTCCATCAAACAATGGAGTAGGAGAAGAAGTTGCGGTACAGATAATGTCTGCTTCTAAAAGATCATCTGAATTTTCAGCTTTTAAAATATCAAAACCTAGATCAGAATTTGCTTTAACAAAAGCATCGGTAGCTTCTTCGTTTAAATCAAAAACCAATACTTTTGAAATGCTTACCGTTTCTTTCATAGCTAAAAGCTGCATTTTAGCTTGACCGCCTGTTCCATAAATTCCAATTACTTGGTCTTTATCTTTACGGGCTAAATATTTTGTAGCTACACCACTGGCTGCACCCGTTCTAACAGCTGTTAAATATCCACCATCCATAATACAAATCACGTCTCCTGTTTCTGGATTTTGTAGTAAAACTTTACCAATAGTTGTTGGCATATTGTGTTTAGCCGGGTTGTTTTTATAAACAGTTACCACTTTACAAGCCAATGCTTTCATTTCTTTTAGGTAAGCAGGCATATATAATGATAAGCCGTCGGGTGAAACAATATTGTTACGAAGGGGAAGGATAGCTGTTCCGTTCGATAATTCTGCGAATGCATTTTCAACAACTTCGATACAATCTTTCATGTTCAATACTTTTTGAACATCTTCTCTGTTTAATAATAATGGCATAATATGGTCTCCTTAAATTAATTAATTAGGTTTTTGAATAAATATTTAAATATTACTACAATTAAAAATATCAAATAACAAGCTCCAAATGACAAATAAATTACAAATTACAAATTCCGAAAATCAAATAATACCCAATATCCAAATCTTAATTTATTTTGATTTTTTGATGATTGCTGAGAAAATCTTCTTTAATTCGATAGCTTCATTGAAGAGGATTTCTAGCTCATTTTTGAAGTCTTCTGAATTTATGTCTCTTAACAGTTTTAAAAAGAAAGCACTTTCTTTGGCTTCTTTTCTGCATATTTTAATCCTGTATACAAAATCTTTTTTACTCAATGATTCATTGGCTTCAATGTAATTTGCTCCTGTTGAACCAGAGGATCTAACTACTTGCTTTCCATCTTCAATATTTGCTATAGATATTGGTAGTTTTTTGATTAAAAGTCTGACATTTTTAGCGAATTGGAAAGTTCGCTCTTCCAAATCATAAACATGTTTTGTACTTGATTTTTCGATCATTGAATATTATTTGAAATTTGTGTTTTGTTATTTGGAATTTCAAAGAACTAAGTTATAAATTATTTCTGATAGCAAAAAAAAGGACTGCTTAAAAAGCAATCCCTTTAAATATTTGAATGTTTAGTTAATTTCTTCAAATCTTCCCTGGAAGAACCTGAGGTTTTTCGGTTCGTAAGTGAAACGAAGACCTTTAATGGTTTCTCTATGTTTGTATAATTTGATGATGCTATCAGCAACTAAATCCATATGAGCATTGGTGTAAGCTCTACGTGGAATAGTTAAACGTACCAACTCTAATGCCGGACGATAGTTTTCGCCATTCTTTTTACGACCACTGGATACATTTCCTCTTTCCATGGCACGTACTCCTGAATCGACAAATAATGCAGTTGCCAATGCTTGTGAAGGATATTCATCCTGATCTAAATGAGATAAGAAACGTTTAGCATCCAAGAATACGGCATGAGAACCTACAGGCTCAACAATCGGTACACCAGCTTCTAATAATTTCTCTCCTAAGTATTGTGTTTGTTCAACGCGATTACGGATGTAATCATAATCTAACATTTCAACAGCACCTAAAGCATGAACAGCTAAATCAGCAGCAGCAAGACCACCGGTAGTTGTTGAACCTTCATATTTACGAATCATTTCCTGAGCTTTCAAATAGAAATCTTCATCATCTTTGATGCCTAAGAAACCACCAATATTTACCATATAATCTTTTTTGCTTGATACAGTACATCCGTGACCATAGCTAAAGATTTCGTGAACGATATCAGTAATAGAAATATCTGTATATCTCTCGTCATATTTTTTGATCATGTAAGCATTCTCGATAGCACGAGTTGCATCCCACATTAAATAAATATCATTCGCTTCGCAATATTCGTAAATCTCTTTGGCGTTGTCCATGTGAACCGGTTCGCCACCTGCAAGGTTTACACTTAATTCGAAACTGATATAAGGAATTTTTTCTGCACCATGCTCATCCACAATTTTCTTGATTTTATTCAAATCAATATTACCTTTCCAACGGAATTGACTCGTTGGATCATGGGCTTCATCACAAATTACATCTACGAAAGTACCACCGGCCATTTCTTGATGTAATTTAGTGGTTGTGAAATACATATTACCGGGAACAAAACCATCTTTAATCAAACATTGTGACATGATGTGCTCTGCTGCACGGCCTTGGTGTGTAGGAATAATAAAT
>JAOZUV010000280.1 GCA_029938505.1 Bacteroidales bacterium
AATCCATTTATTCAGACTTTGGTGCGATCATTAGCGAATCAGGAACAACCGGCAACCCATTTTACTATTATGCCCGTTTTTATACTGATTATTACGTTCGTGTAGCGATTGTATATAATATTGATGTCAAGAACTTCCTCGAAGTTGAGAAGGTTTTTCTTTTCTTTATTCTCCTCATTTTTATCCTAATATGGATTGTTTTATTAGCAGTGACCCGCAAATTAAGTGAAACCATCACCAAAATGAAAGACTTTGTAGGGAAACTTCATAGTGGTAGAGAGCCAGACCAAAGCATCGAATTTCCGAGTGATGAATTCGGTATTATTAGTCGCCAAATAGTTGATACTTATAAGGTTTTAAAGCTTACCAAAGATCAACTTTTGGTTGAAAAAAATAAATTATTTGGACATTTACATGCCTTGAACGAAGGCGTAGCATTCTTTTCTCCCCAAAAGGAAAAGATCCTGGCAAATAATCACTTCATTCAGTTTTTAAATATTATTTCGGAACAATCAAGCATAACAGCCGAACGGATATTTAATGTAAAAGAACTCAATCCCATACTTAGTTTTATTGACAAACATCTGGATAAAAATAATGACATTCATGCCGATAATCTCCCACGATTTGAATTGGAGTTTCAAAAGGGCGAGCGTTTTTTTACGCTTAGATGCATTATTTATGCTGATCGAAGTTTTGAGATTATGATTACGGATATCAGTCGATTGGAGAAACGCCGAATCATCAAACAACAAATGACGTCCAATATTGCGCACGAATTAAAAACACCTGTAGCCTCTGTGATGGGCTATATGGAAACCTTGATGGGCAATAATCTGGATGCCGAAAAACGTAGATATTTCATCGAAAAAGCTTTCAAGCAAAGCCATCGACTAAATGAATTAATCGAAGACATCTCTGTGCTTAATAAGATTGAAGAATCCAAAGAACGTTTTGTATTTGAAAAAGTTAATCTTTCAGAAATCATTTATGATGTAAACGATCAAATGCATAACCGACTGGATGCTAACAAGATTAAACTTACTATTGAGGTCGATCCACGCAAAGAAATCAATGGAAACCGTTCACTGCTATTCTCAGTATTTTTAAACTTAATTGATAATACTATCAAATATGCAGGCGAAAATATTGAGATTAAAATCTCGAACTATCTGGACGATTCCAAGTATTTTTATTTCTCTTTCAGAGATACTGGAGTTGGGGTAAAAGAAGAGCATCTTCCACGCATCTTTGAACGTTTTTACCGCATAGATTCGGGTAGAAGCCGCAAAACAGGCGGAACAGGTTTGGGCTTGGCAATTGTTAAAAATGCCATTCAGCTCCATCAAAGCGAAATCTCTGTACGAAACCATCCCGATGGAGG
The DNA here is from genome assembly GCA_029938505.1 of Bacteroidales bacterium. The sequence goes on from JAOZUV010000280.1 coordinate 1,385, forward strand.
ATTGGAATTCTTGTTCACATTGGCAAAGTAGGCTATTCTGTTTTCTTAATTCTGTCAATAGTATTCTATATTCTTACAAATAAAAGAACTATTTTTGCCATCGGTTTAAGCAAAAACAGATGACCAAGACTAGAAAATCGATTATTACAGGAACCATTGCCATTAGTTTTTCGGCTATGCTTTGGGGTATGGACGGTATTGTTTTAACACCTCGATTGTATAATTTGGAAGTGACGTATGTGGTTTTTATTTTGCATACTCTCCCCTTCCTGATTATGAATTTTTTCTTTTTCAGAGAGTATAAAAACATTAAAAACTTTAGTCGAACTGATGTCTTTTTTCTTTTACTCGTTGCCATTTTTGGAGGAGTATTAGGAACCATCTCTATCGTCAAAGCCTTATTTCTGCTTAATTTCCAGAAACTAACCATCGTTGTACTCTTACAAAAACTACAACCGGTTTTTGCCATTTCTTTGGCAGCCTTATTACTTAAAGAAAGAATTAGACGAAACTTTTTACTCTGGGCCGGACTGGCCATTATCTCCGGTTATTTTATGACATTTGGTCTTCGTTTACCAGATTTAAATACGGGTGCCAATACTATTTATGCTTCTTTACTGGCCCTCTTAGCTGCTTTTTCTTTCGGAAGTTCTACGGTTTTCAGTAAGAAAATTTTGCAACGCTATAATTTTAAAACAGCCACTTTTTACCGTTACGGTTTTACTGCCCTCATAATGTTATTAGTAGTTAGCATTGGTGGAAATTTGAATCAAATATTCGAAACAACTCCAATAAATTGGTTGTTTTTCCTTTTGATTGCCTTTACCAGTGGTTCGGGAGCTATCTTTTTATACTATTTCGGATTGAATAAAGTAAAAGCCATCATTGCTACTATTTGCGAACTATTCTTCCCTATTACAGCTGTTTTACTCGATTATTTTGTGAATCATACCATTTTGTCATGGGTGCAATGGGTTAGCGCTGCTGTTATGATTTTTGCCATTATCAATCTGAATGCCCACAACACCAAAGTAACGGTAAAATAGTTTTTGATTTTCCACATCCTTTCACTAACTTTACTAAAGAAAGATAATTGATGCTAGATTTTAGATGCTAGACTCTTTTATAATTTTCAAATTAACTCGTTTTCAAACTTTCAAATTCAAAAATATGACAGACCATGATAATTTAAAACTGATTTTTACCGGTTCAAGTGTAGATGCCAATTTTATTAAAGCTATTCTGGAAGACAATGGAATGGGCGTTTTGGTACGTGATTCACTAAAAGAAAGCACCGTTGCCGGTTGGGGATCAGGTTCCCCTGAGGATGCTTGTACAGTATTCGTTACTGAGGGCTATTCAGAAGCTGCCACTAAACTAATAAACGAATACTTAAGCTCTAATAAATAATTCTTAATTCATAATTCTAAATACAAACCCTCAATGATGTCTGCCTATCACCATGTATTTCTCTATAACGGAGAAATAAAAAAAAGCGTTGAATACGATCATACCATTTTATATCAAGGACTCTCCATTTATGAGGTGATGCGAATTATTAATGGGAAAGCCCTTTTTTTCAAGGAGCATTATGAACGTTTGATTAACTCAGCCAAAATGCTCTCTTTCGATTTATGGATAAATAAAGAGGAAATTATTCAGCAAATGGAGGAATTAGCCAAAGTTAATAATGTCATTAACGGAAATATTGAAATCATTTATAATATTGCAGATAATGGCGTAAAAACCTTTTTGTGTTTATTTATTGAAGACCGCTACCCCACTGCTGAAATGCTAATGAATGGTGTCCCCAGTGAATTGTATTTTGGAGAACGAGAAAATCCCAATGCCAAAATTATTAATTTGGATTTACGGGCAAGAACCAATGCACAAATTTCGGAGGAAGACTTATACGAAGTATTGCTGGCTGACCGCAATGGCTTTATTACCGAAGGCTCTCGATCCAATGTTTTCTTTATTAAAGATAATACAGTTTATACCACACCTGTGAGCGAAGTTTTACCGGTTATCACCAGACTAAAGGTTTTTGAGATATGTGAAAAACACGCCATTCCATTAAAAGAAATTCCCATCAAAGCAGATGAGATTACCAAATTTGATGCTGCCTTTTATACAGGCACTTCTCCCAATGTTTTACCTATTTCAAATATTGGTGATATTAAATACAATACTAAACTCGCCCTCATGCAAAATATGGTAAAGCTTTTTGATGTATTGATAGAGGAGCATTTGAAAAAATATTAGTTTTGATTGCCTGCCTACCGAAGGATTGATTGATTGGATTGGTGATTTGATCCTCTGAACCTCTAAACTGTTCACTGTTCACTGATTATTATTCTTATCCCTTTTTTTCATAAATTAGAGCTCTATTAATACGAATAAACCTAAAACTTAATTATGAAATCAATCTCCTCTCTCTTGGTATGTATTCTATTATTTATTCTTACTGGCTATTCACAGAATCAAGTGCCTATTGCCGAAAGACAATGGTCATCCTATAGAGGA
>JAOZUV010000281.1 GCA_029938505.1 Bacteroidales bacterium
TGGTGGTGATGCAAAAATTCTTACTGTTCATGAGGCCTATGACTACAATCCAGTTTGGTCTCCTGACAGCAAAACCATAGCATTTTCTTCAAATCGATTTGGGAATTTTGATATCTTCACTATCCCAGCAGATGGAGGAAGAACTTCACGAATTACTTTCAATTCAACTGGAGAATTTCCGACTGAATTTACACCTGACGGTAAATATATTTTATATTCCGCGCAAATTCAAGACAATCCATTAAATATTGAATTTCCAAGTCGCGTATTAGACGAGCTGTATAAGATTTCAGTAAATGGGGGTCGCGAAAAACAAGTTCTATCGACACCTGCACGCTTTGCAAAATATAATTCTACTGGAGATAAAATCATTTATCAGGATTCAAAAGCCTTGGAAAATCAATGGCGTAAACATAACACACAGGGTTTTGCTCACGATATCTGGATATATGATGAAAATTCCGGTAAACACACAAAACTAACTACCTTTAAAGGTGAGGATCGTTGGCCGGTCTTTGCAAATAATGATAAAGATGTTTATTTTCTGAGTGAACAATTTGGCGATTTTAATGTATGCAAATTTCCACTTGATAATCCTTCAGCTGTCACACAGCTAACAAAATTCGAAAATCATCCGGTTCGCTTTTTAAGTATCGCAAATGATGGCACTTTATGTTTCGGTTATCACGGTGAACTTTATACTTTGAAAGATGGTGCGGAAGCCAAAAAAGTGAATATCAGTATCACTATTGATGATAAAGAAAATGACAATAAATATATGCGTCTGACTTCAGGTGCAACTGAAATGAGCGTCTCTCCTGATGGAAAAGAAGTTGCTTTTGTTGTTCGCGGTGAAGTATTTGTAACTTCTGTTGACTACGGAACGACTAAACGTATTACTAATACACCAGAACAAGAACGTTCTGTTAGTTTTAGCCCCGATGGTAAAAGTATTTTATATGCATCGGAAAGAAACAACAGTTGGAATTTATACCAAACCAAAGTTGTACGCGAAGAAGAAACTAATTTCACAAATTCTACTTTATTAAAAGAAGAAGCCATTTTAGAAATTGAAGCTGAAACTTTCCAACCTACTTATTCTCCAGACGGAAAAGAAGTCGCTTATTTGGAAGAAAGAGTTGTTTTGAAAGTGATTAATCTTAAATCAAAAGGCATTAGAACTATTTTAAAAGGTGATTATAATTATTCGTACACAGATGGCGATCAACATTACGATTGGTCTCCTGATGGTAAATGGTTTTTAGTTGATTTTAATGAAAAACCTCGTTGGCCTATCACTGATGTAATTTTAGTTGATGCTCAAGGAAACCAAAAAATCACCAACCTTACTCAAAGCGGTTATGGAGATAACAATGCGAAATGGATGATGAAAGGTAAAATGATGATTTGGTCAACAGCTCGCCACGGAATGCGTAGCCACGGAAGTTGGGGAAATCAATCAGATGTTTATGGAATGTATTTTACACAAAATGCATATGATCGTTCGCTTTTAAGCAAGGAAAATTTTGATCTTTTAGTGGAGCAAGAAAAAGCTGACAAAAAGAAAAAAGAAGACGCTAAAAAAGAAGAAGATAAGGACAAGAAAGACAAAAAAGGAAAAGATAAAAAGAAAGATAAAGAAGCTAAAAAAGATAAAAATCTTGAAATTAACTTGCGTGATATCGAAGACCGCAAACGTCGTTTAACCATACATTCATCAAGTATAAGCGACATGATATTATCTGATGATGGAGAAGATCTTTATTATTTAACTCGTTTTGAAGGAGGCTTTGACCTCTGGGTTAATCATCTACGTAAAAACGAAACTTCTCTTATTAAAAAACTTAGAGGATTTGGAGGTGGACTCCAATTTGATAAAAAAGGTAAATATTTATTCTTGATAAGTGGAAACCGATTTATTCGTATTGATCCTAAATCTAAAAAACAAAAATCAATTTCTTATAATGCTGAATTTAATCTTGATCAAACAGCTGAGAAACAATATATTTTCAGTCACTTATGGCGTCAAATTAAGAAGAAATTCTACGATGAAGATATGCATGGCAAAGATTGGGATTTCTACAAAAAAGAGTATGAAAAATTTATTCCATTCATTAATAACAATTTTGACTTTGCAGAGATGTATAGCGAAATGTTGGGTGAATTAAATGCTTCTCATACCGGTGGCGGTTATCGCTACAGAGATGCAAATGGTGATCAAACAGCCGCATTCGGTATATTCCGTGATTTCAATTATACAGGAAACGGAATCAAAATTTTGGAAATAATTGAAAAAGGACCTTTCACTAAAGGAAAATCAAAAGTAACAGCTGGTTGTATTATTGAGAAAATTGATGGAAATACTTTATCTGCAGATAAAAATTTCTATTCAGATCTAAATCATAAAGTAGGTAAGTCTGTTTTAATTTCCGTTTATAATCCCTCAACTGGAAAACGATGGGAAGAAATTGTTAAGCCTGTTAGTAGTAGAGCTCAAGGAAATCTTTTATATCAGCGTTGGGTGAAAATTCATAAAAAACAGACTGAAGAACTTTCAGGTGGTCGTATCGGCTACGTACATGTTAGAGGTATGAACAGCAATAGCTACCGCGAAGTTTATTCTGAGATTTTAGGACGTAATTTAACCAAAGAAGCCATTATTATTGATACCCGTTTTAATGGTGGTGGCTGGTTACATAACGACTTAGTAACTCTATTAGGTGGAAAAGAATATATGAAATTCCAAGGACGAGGTACTCAGGTTATGGGTGGCGAACCTTTAGATAAATGGACTAAACCTTCTGCTATTATCGTAAATGAAGGTAATTATTCCGATGCACATACTTTCCCCTATGCATATAAAACTTTAGGTATTGGAAAAGTTGTAGGTATGGCTGTTCCGGGAACAAGTACTTCAGTATGGTGGGAAACATTTCAAGATCGTTCATTATACTTTGGAATACCTCAGGTAAAAAATATGGATATGAATGGGAATGCTCTTGAAAACCAAGAGGTGGTTCCTGATTATATTATTGATAACCTACCTGATGTAGCCATTACCGGTCGCGATCAGCAATTAGAAAAAACAATTGAAGTTTTACTTGAAGAATTGGATACTAAAAAATAAAACTGATTTAAATAAATTATAGCGTTATTCCGAAATATTTCGGAATAACGCTATTTATGTAAAATACATATTAGTTTTATTTAGATATGTTGCTGCTTTTTTTACCTTTGTTTAAACTATTGTAACATGCGTAAAATAAACACTACATATCTTTCGAACGATGAATGCTGGAGCATCCAAATCAATGGATTGTTGCATTGTCAAAATTGCAAATGGATCGGAATCAGCGCCTGCGAAGGAAAAAACATTGTAAAAACCCATCGAAACTCAAAAGGCTATAAAATTGAAAATGATGGAATTAATATTAACGATTATGATCCATTATTTAATCAATCAAATTAAAACACCGTAAGCTTACAATAATCATTCTTTTTCATAGATAAATAGGCCTTCACATCCACTGTGATTGATTAATATTATTTACTTTGCAACACCAAAATCTATACATTAAAAAAAACATTAATTTATGAGAAGTTATTTATCTTCGGACTCTTAATATTTATATTTATGACCTCAAATACATCTGCAGAAAATACTGAACAAAATCCATTTTTGGTGGTGTGGAACACCCCACATCAAACAGTTCCTTTCGATTTGATTAAAGTGGAACATTATATTCCAACGATCGATATCGCATTAAAACAAGCTCGTGAAGAGGTTGACATAATTATAAATAATACAGATAAACCTACATTCGACAATACAATTTTAGCTTTAGAAGTATCGGGAGAATTGCTTATTATTCATAAAGTAATTACAGGCAAACAACAAT
>JAOZUV010000282.1 GCA_029938505.1 Bacteroidales bacterium
CATTTTCTCTCATTTTTCTATTGACATAGATCTCTGGATTTGTTACAATTAATTATAAACAGTAACACAACTAACCCTGAAGGAGAGATAAACATGAAATTTACTTTCAAATGCGAAAACATCAGCGGACGATATTCATCTTTTTATGTTAATAATCATCTCATTAAATACAACAAGAAAGAAGTTGGATATATTATTGATGAAGCACCTTATATCCCCAGATTTATGGTTAAAAAGGATGGTGTCATTTACGATGACTATAATGATAATTGTTCCTGGATGTGGATTGAACTTCCTAAAAAATCCGAAACTCTTCAAGATGCTAAAGATTTTGTTCAAAAAAATATTGATAAAATTCGTTCAATGGAACTTCATTCTTTTGAGGATTAAATGTTAAAGTGCTGTGGTAACTCGGCTGTTCGTCTAGTCTGGCCTAGGACAACCGGCTGATAATCTTATTTCCAATGGGTTTGATCACCTATGAGGTTTAAGATTGGTGCGGTTACACGGGTTCAAATCCCGTACGGTGAAAACTTGAGGATTCTGCAGGATCGTCTGGAGTTACCTCAGTTCTTTAACATTTAATAGGAGAGATAAATGCAAAAACTAAAAACTTATCGATCTGAGCAATGGGAATACACAGCTTATTCGAAAGAATATGATGTTGAGTACGCAAGCTCAGGTGAACAAAGTGCTGAAAATGGAGTTTTGAGACGAATTGTTGAAAAATTAGAAAAAAAATTGAAGGAAAAATTTCCTGAGGATTATATATGAAATGTCATTTATTGTTTGAAATCAAAAAAATTCTAGAGGATTAAAAATGGAAATTAATATACGAAAAGATACAGAAGTACACGAAACAGTTTGGATTTGTGATTATCGTCACTTAAATATTTCTGAGAAACCTATAAGACACGTTAAACCTACCAAAGGAATGTTGACTTCTAAACCATGTGCTTATATAGGTTATCGTTATACATTTGTTCCATTCAAAAAGAACGGTGAACTTAAAGCAAAACCAATTTCATTGTATGATAATACTTCTTGGCCGACTTTTGTTAGGGTTTTCTCAACTGAAGACGAATGCCGAAAATGTTACAAAGAAATGGCTAAAATTGTTTTAGACGATTTTGAACATTTTTTGAATAATACACAACATCAATTTAATTTTTTAAAATCACAGTTTGAAAAACTATAACAAGAGAAATCCCAAGAATACATTAAGAAAATTTATAACACACTTACATAAAATTAAAATATAATGAAAAATGTATTAATCAAAATTTGGGATTTAACAACATTTCTCCATATGATCATTGGATTATTTTCTCTTGGAATAGGGTTTGCAATTGGACCGATATTTGTGGCTGTTTCTTTCCAAACATATTTTTTAGAACAAACTTTCCCAATAATTTTATTTATAATGGGAATGTATTTATCAATTAATATCTTATGTTTAGTTATATCTGAATTTAAAAATTAATAGTTGCTTGGTGGCGCGCATGGTAAATGCCTAATTATCTAAAACCTAGATGCGAGCTGTGTTCGAAACAGCATAGACACAGGTGTAGTAGGTCGGGGTTATTCATGTTCAAATCCTGAAAAGCAACTTAAATCTAAAGGAGAATTAATGTATTTGTTTATATTTGAAGATGGTACAATTAAATACAAAACAGGAACAATCGATAATGAAGATTTTGAAAGTGCAGATGTAGGAATTCTTAACATTGTCGATATTTCATATCCAAGACAACCGAAAGAATATTATAAGGATGAATGGCACGAATTATTAACGTGTTAAACCTGCGTTCACAAAATATGAACACTCTTATTAATTGAACAAAGAAGGATAAAAATGAATAATAATGAGAAAGCTGGAGCAATAACAGAAAGACTTGTGTTGAATCATTTAGGTGGTACATTATCTGAAGACAAATATGATGAAGACAAAGATATTATTCTTAAAGATGGTACATTTGTCGAAGTTAAAACACAAGTTAGATATAAGAAAGAAAATGCTTTTACTATCGATCAAACACCAACAAATAATAATTTACATAAGTGTTTGAAAGTTGATCGTTTAATATTTGTTGAAATTGGTAAAGGATATATAATTAGGTTTTTTTGAATGTACAGATCGTTCTTACACAACAACACAAATCAGAAAAGGGAAAGATACTTATTTGTTTAATATAAGTAAAATGAATATTATACATGAATTTAAACATCCAAAAATATGGAGAGTTTTGTTGGATTTAACTAAAACAGACGAAAAATGGTTAGTATAAAAAATGAATACAAATTTAACCACAATTATGTTATAATATAATTTTAATACATCTTTTAACTTTTAAGAGAATAATATGCCTGAACAAAACAACTGTGCCGGATTGCACAATGATGAAATGTACAAAGAAGCTTTAACTTTATACGAACAATTGAAATATGATGGTGTTGATCCTTTTCAATATATGTTAAATATGCAATATGATCTTCAAATTGCTTTAGCTGAAAAGAAACCAGAACACAATCCTAGACCAGATGAATTAGTTACTTTAGGTGATAAGTTCAATTGGTTAAGAGAAAATAAACAAGCATTTGATGATGAATATCGAGAAATTCTTGATGCTCTTCCTGGTGTTGATACACCTGCTAAAGATCGTTCTGCTCTTTGGAAACGTTGGAAAACAAAATATAATGATATCAGATCCAAGACCTTTGCCGATCTTTCGAATGATGAACTTAAAGAGCTTAAATATGAATTATGCGATTCATTTCATTTCTACATGAACTTTTTCTTTGCTATTGATATGTCTGCTGAGGAAATGTTTGTTTATTATTATTTCAAAAATGCTGAAAATCATCGTCGATCACAAGAAGGGTATTAAAAGTATAAATACAATTTTAACTAACAAAGGTAAAAATTATGAGTTTCAGAGAATATTTAGAAGAAGCAAAAGATTTAAAAGCCCAGATTGTAGATGCTGTGATTGATAAAACCAAAATTTCTTTAAAAGATCTTGAAAAAGCAATAAAGGATAAAGGTCTTTCAAAAATGCTTGCACAAATGGTTAAAGATGGCGTTTTAGAGAAAGATGGTGATATGTATATGAAAGGTGAATAAATATATTGATATTTGTATAATAAAAAAGGGAATAAATTCAAAATATTCCCTTTTTTCTATTGACACAACCCTCCTGAAGTAATATAATTAAATTATAAACAATTAAACCTCTGAAGGAGAGCAAAATGTTAAAAGTGCAATTAGAAGAATTAATTGAAAAGATTAAAACAGAATGTAATTATCATGATGGAGCTTGGCCTTATGCAAGTAATGAAGAATATGCTGCAGCCGAAGCAAAACATGAACTTGCTGAAGAAATTTTAGATTTAATCAAACGAGCAAAGGAGAACAAATGAGACTTATAAAAACAGTAGATCATGTAACTTTTACAGGAAAAACAAAACAAGAAGTTCTTAGGAAAGCAACACAAGGTTTAGTATATTCAATATGTACTTTTGGGAGTTATAGATTTGCAGGTTGGTGTTCAGGGCAATACAAATTTGCTATGAACTTCGAAAAACGCAGAAAGAAATCAAAGATTATTACATCTGGACCAAAAAAAGGTCAAAGAGTTGTAATACAAGAAAAACTTTGGACTTGTCGAGTATATAAATTTGAAATAGATTTTCCTATTACAATCAAACAATATACAAGAAATTTTGATTATACGTATTAAAATTCAAGATCTTTAATAATAAATATTGTATAATTAAAATAAAAAGGAATATATGCAAGTACAGAATCAAAATGCTTCAGTTTGGAGGATACTTCTATAGAGTTGGAGCTTACAGCCAATCGTGGTGATTGCCTCAGTATT
>JAOZUV010000283.1 GCA_029938505.1 Bacteroidales bacterium
AAATCTTCCTAATCTGCCATTTCCATCTAGAAACGGATGGATTGTTTCGAATTGATAATGTATAATTGCAATTTTAATAAGATGTGGTACTTTATAATCTTCATTATGAATAAATTTCTCAAGGTCGCTCATCAATTCAGCTATCTCAGTATGATGTGGAGGGACAAATATTGCATTTTTTAATGTGGCTCCAATCCAATTTTGACTGCTTCTGTATTTTCCGGGTATTTTATGTTTTCCTCTAACTCCAGATAAAAGTGTTTTATGAGTGTCTTTGATTAAACGGTTTGAAATAGGAAGCTTTTCTAAGCTTTTAATAGAAGAATTTATTGCATTAATATAGTTTTGAACTTCAGCCCAATCATCTCTCTTCTCAGGAATAATATCTTCTTTTTTAATTAAAGCTTCTTCCATGTTTGTTTTTGTGCCTTCAATTTTGTTTGAAGTAGTAGCTTCTTTGAGAATATGCATTGTTATAAAGAAATCAACATCAGGAATAATTTGGGAAAATGCATTAAGTTCTCCGATTAGCCTGTTTGCTTTTGCTAATAAGCTATTTACTTCAGGTGATGAAATTATCCATTGGTGATTGACTGTTTCTGGTAAAAATGATCGATATTCTAATTGCTTAATTAATTTTCCAGAAATGAATTTTGCTAAATCCATGTTTTCGTTTTTGATGTATAATGCAAATATAATAATTTATAATTGCACAATTGCATAATTATGAAAATATAAATATTTGTAAAGTCAATTTGTGAATGTATTGCAAATAAAACAATTTTTTATTTCAAGAATCGAAAATAAGCTTTCAATACTTCTGCATTTAATTCTCGAGGAGTGAAGATTTCAAGAATAGCTGTTTTATTTAGATCAGGATTAAAAAAGGTTTCACAGTATTTTTCTAATTCAGTAATAGATTCTGATTTAAAATACTCAACTCCAAATGTTTTGGCAATATGTTCCGCATTTAAATGATGAGGGGTCTCAAAATAATCAAGAGAATTGCTTTTCGTCGGTCCATCAATAAACCGGAAGATGCCACCACCTCCATTATTTATGATGATAATTCTTAGTTTTTTAGATAAGTGATTATTCCACAGTCCGTTCGAATCGTAGAAAAATGAAAGATCACCCGTAATTAAAGTTGTTGGTTGTTGGCTTGCATGGGCAGCCCCAACTGCCGTCGAAATACATCCATCAATGCCAGAAGTTCCACGGTTGCTGAAATATTGAATATCCTCCCTGTTTTTGAATAGCTGAGCATAACGCACGGGAGTGCTATTTGCCAATTGTAAATGACTGTTTTGCGGAATATTCCTTAATAAAAACTCAAATACTTGCAAATCTGAATACGGGCATTGACTTAAGTATTCTTCATGTTTATCTTTAATAATCAGCTCTTTTTCTTTCCAGATGTTTGAATAATCTCCATTCCCATTTTTGATTTCATTTTTCAATTGCTTGAAAAATTCGAGGGGTTTCATGGGAATGTTTTGTGTTAAACTTTGATAGGTGTCAAGGTTTAAATCTGTTGAATCAATATGCCAGTGATTTGCTGGGCGATGTGAACGTAAAAATGCTTTTATTTTTTTGGAGATCACCTGATTTCCAATTGTGATCAGAAGCTCGGGTGTAAATTCAGTTGATTCTTCAGTAGAAATTGCAGCCAATATTTTATCGATGCTTGAATGAAAATCTTCAGTATAAAGATTAGAAGTCGTTTCTGTTAAAACAGCAATAGAATCGTCTTTAGCAAATGTTGATAAAAGTGAGTTTAGCTCTTCATTTTTCGGAAGCATCCCCGTTAAAATCAATGTTCGTTTTGAAGTATTCCATTGATCTACTAATAGTTCTAACTCTTCTTTAGTAATTAAATTTTTAGGGATAATAGTGTCAATAATTTTTGCTTTAGGAATATCTTCATCAAAGCCCTCATACAAAGGCTCCGTAAATGGAAGGTTGATATGTACAGGGCCTGAAACAGGGTAGGTGCAGGCATTGATAGCCTCGTTAATTAATCTATCAGTAAACCATAATTCATCTTCTGAATTTATATTTTGTGGAAGCTCAACTGATTTTCGAATGTAATTTTCGAAAATATTTTTTTGTCTGATGGTTTGACTATCGGCCATATCAATCCACTCCACAGGTCGATCAGCAGTGATTATCAGTAATGGGATTTTTTGATAATAAGCTTCAGCAATAGCAGGTGCATAATTTAAAACAGCAGAGCCTGATGTACAGGCAATGGCAACAGCTTTCCCTGTTTGTTGAGCCATACCTAATGCAAAAAACCCAGCGCTTCTTTCATCCACTATGCTCATACAATTGATGACGGGTTCTTGTTTAAAAGCCAGAATAATAGGTGCATTTCGTGAGCCTGGAGAAATGATGATGTTTTCAATTCCTTTTGCAGCACAGATTTTTGCTAAATGCCTGATTCCAATTTTATTTTGGTTCATCCTAGAGTTTTAAACGTAGTAAATTATATACAAACTTAAAAAAATCAAAGAAGAGATTCTAAAGTTGTGGCTTTTAATTCTGTTTCTTCCCATTCTTTTTCTACTATGGAGTCTTTTGTTAGTCCACCACCTAAGAAAAGTGAAAGTATTTTACTCTCCATTTTCAGACATCTTAGGTTTACAAATAAATGGGTTTTGTTATTCATGTTTACAGGACCTAGGAAGCCAGAATAATAAGCTCGGTTGTGTGCTTCGTTTTGAACGATAAATTGTTTTGCTTCTTTTTTTGGGAGTCCACAGACTGCCGGTGTAGGATGTAAATCTTTTAAAAACCCAACTAGGTCTTTTACGTATTTTGAAGGGAAAGAAAAATTAGTGCGAAGATGAGCCATCTTTCCTGCTTCAATGGTTTCGTTGGTCATTTCAATTTGTGATTTTGGAATCTGCTTTTCCAAAATTTGTTGAATATAATCGATTACAAATTTTTGTTCTTCGACTTCCTTTTCTTTCCAAATATAATTTGAAGAATTGTTCCTCTTTTGCGTGCCTGCCAACGCAATCGTTTTTGCTTTTTCATTATCTATTTTGAGTAAAATCTCAGGACTTGCTCCTAACCAAATGCCACTTTGAGGGGTGAACAATAAATAATTAAACGAATGGAGGTGTTTTTGGTTAAGTTTCTTGAACAGACTAACTATATCAAAGGAATTATCTACATGAACATTTTTAACTCTGGATAAAACCAGTTTTTTCAAATCACCTTTATCCAATGCATGTTTAAATTGATTGAATAATTTGAGATAATCTGTTTTGCTTTGTTCTGAAATTTCCGAATAAGAAGGGCTTAAATAATTTTTTTTGGAGTAGATAAATTTTCTTAAATCTTCACTTTCTTCCCCTTCTCTAAAGAAAAATTCATTCTTAATAAAAAGGATGGGGTGTTTTGAGTTAGCCTTGAAAGGATGGATGATAAATCCTGATTTGAGATTGTTAACTAAATCAATTTCTTTGGCCTGATTTTTTTGTGCTATAAATGTAAATTCTGATTCTCCTGGAAGGGAATAAGCTGCAAACGAAATGCCTTTTTGGAGGCAAGAACTAAGGGTAGAATAATCAATGACAGTCTTATTCATGACTTATTTTTCGATAATCATATTGGTTAATCGACTCACAGAAATTAATCGACTATTTTCATCTTTAATAGTAATATTCCACACATGCGTATAACGACCACGATGGATAATTTCAGCTTCGCCATAAACCCATCCACTGCTTACAGCTCCAACGTGATTGGCATTGATATTGGCTCCTCTAACATCATATTTGTCAAGATCAAGAAGTAAGGCTGATCCTAAACTGCCAATAGTTTCGGCAAGGGCTAAACTGGCACCACCATGCAAAATTCCCAC
>JAOZUV010000020.1 GCA_029938505.1 Bacteroidales bacterium
AATAATTTTGGGAGTTAGATTACTTATAAGACGTATAAGTCAAGTATTTTGTTGACAATTAATGACTTGCCAACATCAAGACCCTCAATCTTTATATACTATATCAGCTTTCCGATATGATTAAAATAGTCGGAAAGCATCAGGCTAGTATGCCTATCTCAGCGCATAAAAAACCCCCAGCGTGAACCAGGGGTTTGAATTATCGGCGGAGTGTGCAGCAATAACTTTTTCGCACTTTTAATTTTATCCCTAACTGTCAGATTAAGTCTTGACTATTTCACTTCTCAAGTTCTTCAAGTGGTACTGGGTCCATCTTCTTTATTTGTTCTATTGTCCCCAGGGTTTGCTCATCTGGGTCTAAAAGTTTCACCATGACATCGGTAACATCAATGAATTCAACCCCTGACCGCTGGTAGACTACATCCCACTTGGAGACAATGAGGTCAACGTCAGCCTGCTTTGCAATCTCTGGAATCTTTCCTTCGATTATTTTCAAAATATTATCCACAGGCCAAATACTGAAGGACTGTTTTTGAGCCAACTCCTGCGAAGCTTCACCTATGGCCCTCAATTCCTTGACACGTTCCTTATCCCCGGATGCTTCCGCTTCTGCATGTTCGGTCTTTAGACCTTTGACATAACTTATGTGCGCTTCTGTATTGTAATATGCGATTGCTATTACTCGAGAATCAAATGTACCTACGACTACACTTTTCTTCAGTGTTTGTCCAAAAACAATTCCTGCAAACAGAAGTAGGGCTGTGATAACTAGTAACTTTCTCATGATAATTGGTTTTTAGGTTAATACTAAGTTTAATGCATAATCACACTGGACATAATTAATTTATTCTTTTTAAAATAACTATTTAAAAGCTTAATGAAAGAGAGTAGTACTAATTGAAAATAGAGAGAATATGACCTGAAATTCGCTTTCTGGAGATGTGTCTGTGATCTGGAATTTCAAAGTAAAGGTAAGAATCTAAATCGCGAAAGTCAATTTACCAGTTAATACCAGAAGAGAGGATCTGGTCGGAATTCTCACCAACCTTCTGGCAAAAAACTGGCAAATTCACAAAACCGATTTATCTATTTGATTTTTGATTTGAAATTTCATTTGACTTAAGGCCTTGCAGATGAAAAGATTTTATATATTTGCAGCCTCAAATGGGGCATTAGCTCAGTTGGCTAGAGCGTTTGACTGGCAGTCAAGAGGTCATCGGTTCGATTCCGATATGCTCCACCAAAGGAAGACAATGTCTTCCTTTTTTTATGTCCAATTAAAAGATGAATTAGGCTTCTTTCTTTTTTGTTCTACAAACTTTAAATTATACTACCTTTATCAACATTTTTAATTTTACCCTTTGTTAAGTCAGAATCCACTATTTTAGCTCTTTCTATCAATAAAAATGATATAACTTAATTTAATTCTTAAATATGAAAAAAGGTTTCACTATTATTCTAGGAATACTCTTAATTACGACATTACAACTAAATGCTGCCTTTTTACGAAATATCAAAAAAACAATCACTCAGCCAGATGGAACTACCATAAACTGTTTTGCCAGTGGCGATGAATTTCATAATTGGTTACATGATAAAAATGATTATACCATCATTCAAAGCCAAAAAGATGGCTATTATTATTATGCTAAGAAGAAAGGGACTAAAATTGTTCCATCAAAATATAAAGTTGGCACTACTCTTATGAAATCAACAGATATCCAACCTGGTGTAAATATTTCTGCTGAACAATGGAGACAAAAACGCGAAAGAAAACGTGTAGAAAACCCTATAAAACCAGAAAGACTTAAGACAGCATCTACTGCTGAAATTAAAATCAATCAGATTTGTATTTACATCCGTTTTAGCGATGATGATGAATGGACAGACCCTAATACATCGACTGCTCAAGATACATCAAAGTATTTTGATTGGTTAAATGATGAAGACCCATCTGCTGTATCAATGATCAATTATTATAAAGAAGTTTCATACGGAAAAGTAGAGATGCGCTCTCATTTTTATCCTCGTTCTTCAACTAACAAAGTACTTTCTTATCAGGATACACAAGCAAGAGGGCATTTTCAAGAATATAATGAAACAACCAATCCTGATGGCTACGACCCAGATGAAGAAGACAATACTAAAGAAAGTAGTTCGGATAAACGCGAATGGGATTTATTAGAAAGAGCCATTGATTATTTTAACGCAAACTATACGTTTCCTGAAGACATTAACTTAGATATTGTTAATACAAATGGCGAATTAGTAAGTGATGGTTTAATTGACAATATTGAGTTTTTTATAGCTGGTGATGCTGGTGATTGGAGTGATCTATTATGGCCTCATAAATGGTCACTTTATAATCGCAATGCAATGATTAACGGATTACGTGTTTATAGTTATAATTTCCAAATTCAAAGTATTACTGACCAAAGAGGTGTTGGTGTATTAAGTCATGAAATGGGTCATACATTAGGATATCCAGACTTATATCAATATGAAGAAGGAAGCACTTACGATCCGGTTGGACCCTGGGATATTATGGCTACTACAGGTACCGTTCCTCAATCTTTCGGAGCATTTACAAAATTTAAATATGGTAATTGGATTGAATCAATCCCAGAAATTACTGAAGAAGGAACATATTCCCTTAAATCTATTGACAGTACCAACAATAACTGTTATAAAATTGCTTCACCTTATACAACTGATGAATATTTTGTACTTGAATATCGTAAAAAAGCAGGACGTTTTGAGGGTTCTCTACCTGGTAGCGGATTATTGGTTTACAGAATTAATACTAAAGCTGGAAATGGTAATGCTGACGGAATCGTAAATGAAGTTCCAGATGAAATTTACATTTATCGCCCCGGAGGTACAACATCACTCAATGGACAAATATATCAAGCAAATTTTTCTGCTAGAGTAAATCGTACAGCCATTGATAATACAACCAACCCAACACCATTTTTATTTAGTGGAAGTATGGGTGGATTATATATTTCTGAAATTTCGGTACCAAGCGAAACCATTTCATTTAAAGTAGAATTTAAACCCGATGCATTATATGCTGACTTTAATGTTTCTGAAAATGATCTTTATGCTTGGGAAACTACAGGTTTTACGGATATTTCGGCTGGTGCTCCTGATACCTGGGAGTGGACTTTTGAAGGAGGAAATCCTTCCGCTTATAATGAGAAAACGCCACCACCTATTCAATATAGTGCACCTGGAACTTACGATGTTTCACTAACTGTAGGCAAAGGTGGTGAATCAGCTACCGAAACACGCACCGATTTTATTACAGTTATTGAAATGCCGGGAGCTAACACCCCCAGAGATTTAACAACAACAATTATTGAAGCTAATCCGAGCGATGTTGTACTTAACTGGACGGAACCCGAAAGCGGTGCTCAATCGTTTACAATTCAGTGGGATGATGGGGAAAATGACAATGCCATTGGAGATGATACTCAACCCGATTCATTTGATGCACTAAGCCACTGGGATCCCAGAGATTTGCTTCCTTATGATGAAATGTATATTACTGAAATCAGCTTTTTCCCTTCTAGCTCAACCCCAGCCACCGTAAATGATTATACCTTGAAAATTTATACGGGCAGTGATTTAAGTACTCTGGCTGTAGATCAGGTAATTCCACCCGACAAAATTACATTTAACAATTGGAATACCATTGAACTCACAACACCTCTCCAAATTGATGCCTCAATAAATTTATGGTTTGGATTTAATAATAATAGCGGAACCGAAATCTCTGGATTTCCATTTGGAGTTGATAAAGGGCCTGCTAATGAAGGAAAAGGAGATGTGATTTATTATGTGGAATCAGGTACGGCATACTTTATGAATGCAGAATGGGGATTAAATTATAACTTTAATATCGCCGCCACTGTTGTAAATAGCCTTGAAGGGTCTCTAAAACAAAGCAATAGATCTCAAAAAGCACAAATGAGCCATTACAAATCGATGAATGGTTATAATATTTATCGAGATGACGTTAAAATTAATACGACAGTAGTTAGCGAAACAAGTTATGCTGATGTTAATGTACCTGATGGTAATTACAATTATTATACAACTGCTGTTTATTCGAATGGAGAATCTCTCAATAGCAATATTTCCAACATCACTGTCATTCATAATGTTGGAATTCCACAAGTTGAAATTAAAGAGATTTCGATTTATCCAAATCCTGTTAAAGAAAAGCTATATATTCAGCTTGAAGAAATAAGTAATGATCCGCTAACCATCCAAATTTATGATCAAATGGGTAAACTTGTTTATACTAATGAGATTAACCCTAATTCAGATCGATTTGATATTTCAGTCAATAATTTGGTAAGTGGGGCTTATACTTTGCTAATGTTCAATACTGAAAAAGGATTTCAAAGTAAATTTATTGTAATGAAATAATCATAAAACAAATGCATTAAAAAAGGGACTGTTAAATTAGCAGTCCCTTTTTTAATTTAAGGTGTAAAAACTTTTATCTTTTAATTTGTAAATCAATATACATATCCTTACTAAAAGGCTGTAAATCCTTAGAATTAATAACCGTATTTACTTGACTAAATTTTGTTAATGCAGGGGTAGAAATCCCTTTGATATGATCTAAAGCAGCTTTTAATAAGGGTTCATTTTCATCACCGAAAGAAAGTATATTTCTAAAATCCTCTTTCATAAAAACAGAGGGAGCAAAACCATCCACATAATCTGAAAATCCAACAAAATTGGTTGCTTTAAAAACAATGGGTTGCATTGCCCAAGTATGATTAAAATTTAAATATCCTTCCGAATTATAATCCTTGAGCGTGATTGAACCAACATATTTACCATGCGTATTGGTGCCAATAATTACGACATCCATATATGGATTTAATCCATTAATAATAAGCTCACTTGCAGAAGCAGTTCCTTGTGTGCTAAGAACATATAATCGATTTAAATTTAAGGTATTTATCGGAGAAGTAGGGAAATCAGTCGTAGCTTCAATTTGATTCAAAAATTTCTTTTCAAAAAATGAGCTTCCATATTCAGTCAATAGATAATCCTGTATGAAATCATTATATTGATTTTTTATAAATATTTTTTCCGTATCCGTTTGGTAAATCATACTTGCCAAATAAGTAGCTGTACGAACTGATCCTCCGCCATTATAACGAAGATCAAGAATTAGTTCTTGAACCCCTTCAGACTTATAAACGCCAAAAATATCATTTAATTCATGATCGTATTTTGATGTAAATGCATTATAAACTAAATAGGCAACTTTGATCCCATCTACATCCATAATCTGAGAAAAATGAATTGGGTTTTCATTTATTACCACAGCCGTTAAATTCACTGTTTTCCCATTTGGGGTTAGTGTATTGTCTGCAAAAGAAATTTCAAAAGCATCTCTTTGATACAATAAGTCATGATAATTATTCATCGTTAGTGTTTGACCATCAATTTTCGTAAATATTTCTCCTCTCGTTAAATTAGCTGATGCTGCAGGAGAGTTAGGCACCACATATTGAATATATCCATAAATATTATCCGAATCAGTAATTTTAACCAAACCATACTCAAAACCCATAGATGTAGTGACTCCCTGAAAATAATTTTCCAATGCAATATAATCATCAACAATCCACGACCATTTATCAATTTCACCATAATCATACAATAGGCTGTAAAAAAGATCACTATGATTCCCATTATGGAGATTTAAAAATTGGGCTAATTCACTGTCATTACTAAATTTAGTATCACTTAAATCAGGAACTTGGTCTACCCACAAATAATACTGGTTTAAACCTTTCCAAATAAAGGTATCGATTTCAGAGGCCTCAATATCGTCAACATCTTTTTTTTTACATGCAGATAATGGGATTAGAAATACCACAATCATTAATAAAACTTGCCGCCAATTATATGTATTTAAATTCATTTTAATAAATTATTTTATAATAGCTAGTAAACGATACACTTAAATAAATTATTATGTTAATCCCTCTTTTGTACTAAACAAAAAGCTAAGAGCATAATCATGAAAACCTTAATTCATAAAATCAGGAAAGTTAAAAAAGAGGGAAATCAAGTAAAAAAAAATATCTGCAGACCTACCAATTCACATAGTTAATTTTAAAGCGTTCGCTTAAATAATCTTTAATGACTTGTCTTCTGCCAACTTCGGCTTCTTCCTTAGTTTCATAGCCTATAGAAACACGATGTCCACCATTAATTTCACCCCATTCTGGAATACTATTCATAATGACTTTATTGAAATTTTGTTGTAGTTCGTATGTTCGTTTTAGGCGATGAACATTACTAACATACATATTGTAATCTTTCGGTCGTACACCATACTCAAAACCTTGTGGATTGCAAAAACAGGACGACCAAACAAAATAATAATAGAGTTTCCGCTCAGCAAAACTTATATCAGAAGAAATCCATAAACTTGATCCTGCTACTGTAGATTTTTTAATTTCAACTTTTACATCAACTTGATTGCGAAATAATTTAGCTTCAAAATCAAAACAATCATCCATACCAACAACAAATAAATCCTTATCACAATCATTGTCATAATCGATCCAATAAGCACCCCCTAAATAAACACCAGGTAAACCAGTTTCTACATCAGCAAAATCAAATTTACCATCATTACGATATATTTTTGTTGTAGGGCCAAAAATACTTTCGCCACTTACTAGCAAGTCAATATCTCCATCACAATCAAAATCATCAGCCTCTACATTACCCAATCGCATTCCCAAAATCATAGGAATTAATTCTGTAAACTTGTTTTTTCCATCATTTCTGTAAAAACGCGACAATAAATGATAATCGTTACTTTCGCCACTAATAAAAACATCCAAGTCATTATCACCATCAAAATCAGCCCAAACAGCATCTCCTTGTCTAACACCCAGCATATTTAGCCCAATATTATTGAATTTACTATTGCCAGAATTTTGATAAATTTTAGTATAAGCATAACCTTCTTTGGTTTCACCACTAATTAGCACATCTAAATCGTTATCGCGATCATAGTCACCCCAACTTACCGATCCTCCATATAAAGGAATAAAATCAACTTTTTGATCTATGTAGTGAGTGTTATTTTTGTTTTTATAAATTCTGGTATAAATTTTACCATTCTTCTCTCCAGCAATTAATACATCAAGCCGACCATCTTTATCATAATCTGCAACATCAACACTTCCGTCACGTACACCAATTATCCCTGGATCATGAGCCGAAAAATAGCCCCCACCATCGTTTTTATATATTCTTGAAACAATGCTATGTTGTGCTGTTTCTCCGGATATAAACAAATCCAGATCTCCATCCTTATCAAAATCTGCAAAATCAGTACTGGCTCGATAAAAATCTAGAATCCCCGAATTTTTCCGATAAAGACCTCCTTTTTTATCGTTGAGATACAAATACGTATTTACAATTTGTTTATTCCCACTATACATCTCTCCTGTAAGGATTAAATCCTTAAAGCCATCTTTATTTACATCAATCCAAGTGGCATTACTTTGTATTTGGCCTTTGGCATCAGTATTAATATAAACATAGGGTTGAGCCGAAATAGTGCATGCAAATGTGATAAACAAGGTCACTAAAACAAGATTTCGCATATAATTGATCTTAATCTTATACATATTTATTTTAAGCGTATTACAAAATAAACCCTAAATAAGCTTCTATTGAGAAAAAAAGAAAGATTTTATTTACAACTAATTGTTTAAAAGTATTAAAAATACACATATCTTTGTGAAAATTTTCACAATCAAAATAAAACAATGAAACCAACTCATATTGAACACATTGGAATCGCAGTAAAAAATCTAAATGATAGTATTTCATACTACGAAAATGTTTTAGGATTGAAATGTTATGCGATTGAAGAAGTAAAAGAACAAAAAGTGAAAACAGCTTTTTTCAAAATTGGAGAAACAAAGATTGAACTTTTAGAATCTACCGATCCTGAAGGCCCCATTGGTAAGTTTGTTGAAAAAAAGGGCGAAGGAGTTCATCACATTGCTTATGCCGTTAATGATCTCGAATCATCTTTAAAAGAAGTTGAAGCAAAAGGTGTTAGATTAATTGACCAAAAAGCACGAAAAGGAGCTGAGGGATTAAATATTGCTTTTCTACACCCAAAAAGCACGGGTGGTGTTTTAACCGAATTATGCGAAGATAAAAACAAATAAAAATTCTATATAAAAATGGCTATTGAAGATAAAATACAAGAGCTTTTAAATAAACGTGAAGAAGCGCGATTAGGCGGTGGCTTAAAACGAATTGATTCACAACACAGCAAAGGAAAATTAACAGCACGTGAGCGTATCGAATTATTAATGGATGAAGGTAGTTTCGAAGAATACGACATGTTTGTAACACATCGCTCTCACGATTTCGGAATGGAAAAACAACAATACTTATCGGATGCAGTAGTTACCGGACATGGTACAATTGATGGTCGCGTTGTGTATGTATTCTCGCAAGATTTCACTGTTTTTGGAGGATCGCTTTCTGAAACTTTTTCGCAAAAAATTTGCAAGGTCATGGATCAGGCAATGAAAGTAGGTGCACCACTTATTGGAATTAATGACAGTGGTGGAGCACGTATTCAGGAAGGCGTTAGAAGTTTGGCTGGTTATGCAGAAATTTTTCAACGTAATATTATGGCCTCTGGTGTAATTCCTCAACTTTCGGCTATTTTAGGCCCCTGTGCTGGTGGTGCAGTTTATTCACCTGCCCTAACCGATTTTATTTTAATGAACAAGGAGAACAGTTATATGTTTGTAACAGGTCCTAAAGTTGCAAAAACAGTTACGGGTGAAGATATCACTACTGAAGATTTAGGTGGTGCCGAAGTACACGGTAAAAAATCAGGGGTTGCACATTTCATTTCTGAAGACGAAGAAGAAGGACTTTTGATCCTTCGTAAACTATTATCCTACCTTCCGCAAAATAATTTAGAAGATCCACCGATCACGGATAATAATGATCCGATTGATCGCCTTGAAGATTATCTCAACGAGATTATTCCAGATAATGCCAACAAACCTTATGATGTAAAAGACATCATTCATGGTATAGCTGACAATGGAGAATTTTTAGAGGTTCAGCGTAATTATGCACAAAATATAGTTATTGGTTATGCTAAATTTGATGGAAGGCCAGTGGGCATTGTCGCTAATCAGCCAAATTATTTGGCTGGTGTATTAGATATAAATGCTTCTCGAAAAGCAGCTCGTTTTGTTCGCTTTTGCGATGCTTTCAATATTCCAATTGTCACCTTAGTAGATGTTCCGGGTTTCTTACCGGGAAGTGCTCAAGAATATGGTGGAATTATTATTCACGGAGCAAAACTGATGTTTGCTTATGGTGAAGCAACCGTACCCAAAATTACCATTACCCTACGTAAATCGTATGGTGGAGCACATGATGTAATGAGCTCAAAACAATTACGTGGTGATGTAAATTATGCATGGCCATCAGCAGAAATTGCTGTAATGGGACCAGCTGGAGCAATTGAAATTTTAGCTGGTAAAGAATTGGCTGGAATTGAAGATGATGAAGACAGAGCAAAAATGATCGCAAAAAAAGAAAAAGAGTATCGCGACAAATTTGCGAATCCATACGAAGCAGCCAAATATGGTTATATCGATGATGTTATTGAACCACGTAATACCCGTTTCAGAATTATTCGGGCACTACATACATTGGCAACAAAAAAGGATGTAAATCCACCAAAGAAACACTCTAATATACCATTGTAAGATGTTAGACAGTCAAACATTATTAAGCGTAATTCAAGTCCCTGAATCATTACATGAAGGGATTATAATTACAGTTGTAGGATACTCTATCGTGTTTTCTGCATTAGTAGTTTTATATTTCTTTTTTAATTCATTCTCAAAAATTTTGAATATTAAATTCAGAAATAGATTACGTAAAGAAGGCAAACACGAATTAGCCGAACTACCAGACATTACAGGTGAAGAAACAGCAGCCATCAGTATGGCACTTTATTTATATAATGAACTTCATGATGAAGAAAGCAATGTGATCACCATTAAACGGGTATCAAAAGTTTACTCTCCATGGAGTGCAAAAAATCAAGGTATTAGTCGTTTTTCAAGATAAGATCAAACAAAAAAATGAAAAAATTTAAATTCAATATACGGGGAAATGAATACGATGTCATCGTCAAATATTTTGAGGATGGTGTAGCCAAAGTAGAGGTAAACGGTTCTCCTTATCAAGTAGAAGTTGAAAGGGCTGTTCAAGAATCTAAAACGCCAATTTTGATTCGTAAAGAAGTGAAAAACCCAAAAGGGGCACATAAAATTCAAAAAGAAGGTGCTAGTACAAAAATTACGGCTCCTTTACCAGGTAACATTATGCAACTTTATGTTAAAGAAGGTGACCAGATTTCAAAAGGCGACAAACTGTTAATGTACGAAGCCATGAAAATGGAAAACGTAATGAATGCCGAAAAAGAAGGAGTTATAAAATCGGTAAAAGTACAGGCAGGTGATAGTGTTCTTCAGGGTGATGTTTTAATTGAAATGGATTAAGATATGAAACGATTTATCACAATAGCTGGGATTATTTTCTTTCTATCAATCCTAACAACTGTACTTGCTCAAACAGGCAGTTTTGATGCAAATGAAACAACCACTATGAGTGCTCCTCAATCCAATAGTGGGGCATTGGCCGGATTATATAAATTTATAAGTTATACTGGATTTAACAATGCTACACCAGGTCATATCATCATGATATTAGTAGGATTACTTTTTATCTTTTTGGCTATAAAATACGATTATGAACCACTCCTACTAATACCTATTGGGACGGGGATTATCATAGGAAATATTCCATTTTTTCAAGCCGAAGGTGTGAATCTTCAGTTAGGAATTTATCAGGAAGGGAGTGTGCTGAATTACCTATATTATGGAGTTGTTAAAGGTATTTACCCTCCGTTGATTTTATTGGGTATTGGAGCTATGACAGATTTTTCTTCATTGATTTCAAATCCAAGATTGATGTTATTGGGTGCTGCTGCACAAGTGGGTATTTTTATCACTTTCCTTGGAGCTTTATTCTTAGGATTTAATTTACCTGAAGCTGCATCTATTGGTATTATTGGTGGTGCAGATGGCCCTACGGCTATTTTTCTTTCCTCAAAATTAGCAAATGGAGGTTTGGTTAATGGCTTACAAACACAAAATTTGATTGGCCCTATTGCTATTGCGGCTTATTCATACATGGCTTTAGTTCCAGTTATTCAACCACCTATTATGCGTCGTTTAACAAGCAAACGCGAAAAATTAATCCGTATGAAACCTCCAAGATCGGTTTCAAAATTAGAAAAAATCATATTCCCGATTGCCGGATTATTATTAACCTGTATGATTTCGCCAGGTGCATTACCTCTTTTAGGGATGTTATTTTTTGGAAATATTTTAAAAGAAAGTGGGGTAACTCGCCGTTTAGCAGATACAGCTCGTACATCATTAATCGATATTGTGGTTATTTTATTAGGATTAACTGTTGGGGCATCCACTCAGGCAGATGTATTCTTGACCTCTCAATCGATGCTTATTTTTGTACTTGGAGCCATTTCATTTATGATCGCTACAGCCGGAGGTATCATGTTTGCTAAATTCATGAACTTATTCCTAAGCGAAGAAAACAAAATTAATCCTTTAGTAGGAGCTGCTGGTGTTTCAGCTGTTCCTGATAGCGCAAGGGTTGTTCAAATGGAAGGTTTAAAATATGATCCAAGCAATCACTTGCTAATGCATGCCATGGCACCAAATGTTTCAGGTGTTATTGGTTCTGCAGTAGCCGCTGGTATATTGATCAGCTTCCTTTTCTAGATCTAAGATTAAATTATATTTAAAATAGTGAATACATTGAAAATGTTTTCACTATTTTTATATCCATAAATAAACATCAAGACTTATGTTAATATTAGGCATTGCAGGTGGTTCGGGTTGTGGTAAAACAACCGTTGTAAAAAAAATGATAAGCAACTTACCAAAAGATTCGGTGGCTGTTATATCACAAGATTTTTATTATAAAGATAATGGCCATTTATCGGCTGAGGAGCGTGCAAAAATCAATTTTGACCACCCAGCATCCATCGAGTTTAATTTATTGATTAAACACCTTGAAATGCTACGAAAAGGACAAGCCATTGAAATGCCTATCTATTCATACCTTACTTGTGCACGTGCAAAAGAAACCATTCCTGTAACACCCAAGAAAATTATCATACTGGAAGGAATTTTAATTTTCACCAATACCCGAATAAGAGAACTTATGGATATTAAAGCTTTTGTAGATGCGGATGCAGATGATCGCTTAATGCGAATTATTTGGCGCGATATTGAAGAACGTGGTCGCTCTTTTAAAGAAGTTTTAAATCATTACGAAACCTATGTAAAACCAATGCATTTACAATTTATTGAACCAACAAAAAGATATGCAGATATCATCGTTCCTCAAGGAGGTGAAAATGATATAGCCATCGATATTTTAGCTTCAAAGATTAAAATGAATTTAGAAAAATAATTAGTAAATATTATCAGTATGCAAATTGGTTTCTGTTTTATACTAACAAACCCGAAGCGTAACACTATGTATTAAATTTACTATGATTTTACTCTTATTTAATATATTTTTACTTTTAAAATAATCCAAGATGAATCGTTTTTATCTGAAAATTATATTCGCCAGCATACTTATTTTTGCATACTCATGCGGAGCTAAGGTTCCTATCTCGGAAGGGAAAAGTGATATCTGGACAAACTATACAACAAAAGAAGGTTTGGCAAGCAACCAAGTTCATTGTCTTGCTTTTGACCAACAAAATCGTTTATGGGTGGGTACAGAATATGGAGTTTCTGTTTTTGATGGACAAAATTGGGTCACCTTAAACACTCAGGATGGCTTAATCTATCATACGGTTCATGATATTTTCATAACAGCTCCAACTGATGTTTGGTTTGCTACACCACAAGGTGCTTCAAATTTTAAGAATGGCACATTTCAAAATTATACGATTAATAACGGATTGATTGATACTCAGGTTCGATCAATAGCAATGGATGAAGATGGTGCTGTTTGGTTTGCAACCCCAAGCGGTGTAGCAAAATTACAATCCTTTGCCTGGACACATTATACCAAACAAGGCCCACTAAGCTTGGTGTTTGATAGAGTAAATACAATTGAAGTAGACAATCAAAACAACAAATGGTTTGGTACTGAGTTCGGGATTTCAAAATTTGATGGATCTAACTGGACAACACAATTGCAAACACAGCGAATACCCAGTCCTCCTAACGCACAATTACTTGATTTTGTATTTACTATTTATATTGATTCGGGTGGATATTATTGGTTTGGAACCTTGGGTGGAGTGGCCAAATTTACTGGCCAAAGCTGGACATATTACAATCAAAGTCAAAGTGGTTTACTTTTTAACGAAGTACTGGCTATAGCCGAAGACCATGAAGGGAATATGTGGTTTGGTGGTATTTTTGGTGTATCAAAATTTGATGGAGTAAATTGGACCACCTATAATCAAAATGATGGATTAACTACTAATTATGTGACCTCCATTATTGTTGATTTAGAGGACCATATTTGGT
>JAOZUV010000284.1 GCA_029938505.1 Bacteroidales bacterium
TCTAACATTGAAGCAGCAGATAATCCAGGGCCAGAGTGGCCATGATATTGAACAATAATATGAGGATATTTATCTTTAATTCCCTTTACAATTTTACCCAAAGTAACTGGACGACCAATACCAGCCATATCTTTCAAGCAAATCTCATCAGCACCATATTTCACCAAATGATCCACCATAGTCAGATAATATTCAACAGTGTGAATTTCTGATTGGGTGATACATAAACAAGCTTGAGAAATCATCCCTGCTTCTTTAGCATATTTGATCGAAAGTTCCAAATTACGATGGTCATTCAAACCACAAAATGATCTAGAAATATCAGTCCCTTGAGCTTTTTTAACTTTATACATTAGTTGTCGAACATCAGCCGGAACAGGATACATTCTGATTCCGTTCAGTGCTCTTTCGAGCATATGTGTTTTTATTCCCACATCGTTGAATGGTTGAGTCCATTCACGAACGGCTGTATTTGGATTTTCACCATACAATAAATTTACCTGTTCAAAGGCTCCTCCATTAGTCTCAACCCGGTCGAAACAACCCATATCAATAATAACCGGAGCTATTTTTTTCAGTTGGTCAACACGCGGAACATATTTACCTGACGATTGCCACATATCGCGATAAACCAGACTGAATTTAATTTTTCTTTTAGCCATTATATAAAATGATTTATGTTCTTATTTTTTTACCCAATTCGGTTTGCGTTTTTCAAGGAAAGATGCCATTCCTTCCTGACCCTCTTTTGAGGCTCTCAACTCTGCAATTAGTTTTGCGGTATAATCTATGGATTCTTCAAAATCAAATTTGTTAGAAATATTATAGATTAATTGTTTGCAGGCAGCCATTGCATCGGGTCCGCTGGTCATTAAAAATTTGATTGTTTTAGCTACATAATCTTCTAATTCATCGGCTGGTAGTGATTTATTTGCCAGACGATAAATTTCGGCATCCATTCCAAGGAAACGTTTTCCGGTAAGCATCAAATCGCGTGCACCATATTCTCCAATCCGTTTCACTACATAAGGCGAAATGGTAGCAGGCGCAATGCCCAATTTAACTTCCGAAAAAGCAAATTTTGTTTCATCGGTGCAATACACAAAATCGCAAGCAGCGAGTAGTCCGTTGGCTCCACCAATGGCGGCACCCTGAACAACCGCAATGGTTGGTTTTTTGCAAGTGTAAATAACGTTAAATGCTTTTGCCAGTTTTAAGCTATCCTGATAGTTTTCCTCAAAACCAAATTCAGCGATGCCTTTCATATAGTTAAGATCGGCACCAGCACAAAATGATTTTCCACGACCGCGTAAAACGGCTATACGAACTTCATCCATGGAATTGATTTCTTCATAACAATCAATGATTTCAGCAATCATTTCTGCATTCATGGCGTTGTGCTTTTCAGGGCGATTTAGCCAAACAGTACCGATACTATCAATCAGTTCGAATTCTATATTTTGATATGCTTTCATTTAAAAGGTTCTTTAATGATTACATTCTGAATACACCATATTTTTGGTCATCAAACTGCTTGTTTAATGAAGAGGAAATACCCATGGCCAACACCTGACGTGTGTTTACCGGATCAAGAATTCCATCATCCCATAAACGAGCGGTGCTGTAATAAGCAGAACCTTCGTGATCGTATTTTTTCATAATGCCTTCGCGAAGCTTATCAATTTCTTCTTGAGGCATCTCTTTACCTTTTGCTCTGTATTGATCTTGTTTTACAGTGATTAAAACATTGGCTGCTTGTGGTCCTCCCATAACTGAGATTTTTGCATTAGGCCACATAAATAATAAGCGTGGACCAAAAGCTCTACCGGCCATTCCATAATTACCTGCACCAAATGATCCACCAAACATAACGGTGAATTTAGGAACATTGGCATTGGACACAGCATGTACTAATTTGGCTCCATCTTTAGCAATTCCTTTACGTTCAAAATCTTTACCAACAATAAAACCGGTAATATTTTGTAGGAAAACCAAAGGAATTTTGCGTGAAGTACATAACTCTATAAAGTGAGTTGCTTTAAGTGCAGCTTCTGAAAACAGAATACCATTATTGGCAACTATACCTACCGGGAATCCCATAACGCGGGCAAATCCGGTAACGATAGTTTTACCATATCTTTCTTTGAATTCATGGAATTTACTACCATCCACAATGCGGGCAATAATTTCGCGAGGATCAACCATTTTACGTAAGTCAATCGGAGCAATTCCATATAATTCTTCTGGATCATAAGCAGGTTCTTCAATAGGGGCTAAGTCCAATACTTGTTTTTGATTTTTATCGAGATTTTCAAAAATATTACGACAAATCTGAAGTGCGTGTGTATCGTTATCTGCCATATGATCGGCAACACCCGAGATAGCTGTGTGAACTTCGGCACCACCTAATTCTTCAGGAGTAACAACCTCGCCTGTTGCAGCTTTAACTAAAGGAGGTCCACCTAAGAAAATGGTTCCTTGATTTTTCACAATAATGGTTTCATCGCTCATGGCAGGAACATAAGCTCCTCCGGCAGTACATGAACCCATCACGATGGCAATTTGAGGAATGCCTTGAGCCGACATCTGAGCTTGGTTATAAAATAAGCGACCAAAATGATCCTTGTCTGGGAAAACATTGGCTTGCTCAGGAAGAAATACCCCTCCTGAATCAACCATATACACACATGGTAAGTGATTTTCGATGGCAATTTCTTGTGCACGCAAATGTTTTTTGATGGTCTCGGTAATATAAGTACCACCTTTTACTGTTGCATCATTTGCAATGATAATGGTTTCGCGTCCTTGGATGACACCAATACCAGTCACGATTCCGGCAGAAGGATGCCCATCATCGAAAATGCCATAGGAGGCTAAGGAGCTTAATTCCAAAAATGGAGTATTTGGATCGATCAATTTATCGATGCGCTCACGTGCCAATAATTTTCCTCTGGATTTGTGTTTCTCGATTGCGGATTTAGATCCACCTTGAGTGACGTTCTTATGAATCTCTTTGTACTTGCCCAAAAGCTCTAAATAAGCTTTTTTGTTAGCCTTAAACTCAACTGAGTTTGTGTCGATTTTTGATTCTAGTTTAAACACTTTTCAAGTCTTTTGATGAACATTTTTTTCGAAATAAATACAAATCTATAAATATTTTTGTATTTTTATTCCCAGTTGTTACTCGATTAACAACTCGGTAATGCAATAATAGAGAAAATTTTTCTCTTTTGAAAATTTTCGCTTTGCTAATTGGTTAACAGCTGTTTGCAATTTTTACTCTTATTTTATTACCTTCATATTGTGGCAGTAAGCCCAAAAGGAAGAGCAATATATGAATAAAAACCTAATAAATTATATTAATTATAAATAGATTACACATGATGAATTACCCCAAAAAAGTAACCATTGGCGATATAACTGTCAGAGATGGTTTTCAACACGAAGAACAATTTATTCCGACCGAAGCCAAGCTTTGGGTTTTGGAACAATTAATATTGGCAGGATTTAAACATATCGAATCTACCAATTTTGGAAATCCACGTGGGATGCCACAATTTTCCGATGCAGATGATTTGATGAAACGGCTTCATGCCAGTAAAAAAGTGAAGCATTTGATTGATGATGTATCAGTAACTGCTATCACCATTCGCGAACGTGCAATCGCTAGAGCTATTGAAGCCAAAAAAGAAGGTTGGGGACCCGATCGTATTTTGGTAATGGTTTCGACCAGCGAATCGCATCAAATGCAGAATTCAGGTATAACTATTGAGCAGTATTTTAAAATGTGTGAAGAATGGATTCCTAAAGCTCAAGATGCCGGGATTAAAGTAAATGGAACGGTAAGTACTATTTGGGGTTGCCC
>JAOZUV010000285.1 GCA_029938505.1 Bacteroidales bacterium
TTTCTTTCACAAACAATCACTTCTTTTAGCCACTTTTTGTAAAATTGCTCATCTATATTTTCTGAATTGTTATTAGGTAGGTAAGTAAAATTAATCATTGTGTTTTTGAACCTTGACAACTGCTTGCTTGCTGAAGTATCTTTTTAATTGATCTGCCCTATAATTGTAAATATCATTATGTAATGCACTAATATCAAATTCAAAGGATAAATATCCCTTATCATTTATGGTAATATTATCAACCAGTGTGTTAATTAGAAATATATTTTTATTGCTGTCTTGATGTATGATATCATCAATGTTAATTGATTTAGTGAGTGAGTTAATAATTTGATTATCAATATTATAAAAGGATATTTTGATTTTTTTATAATCAGAATGATATGTAATATTTAAATTTTCTTCATCTTCGTTAATCACTAGTAAATAATTGAATAATTCTGTTAACGACATAAGAATATTACCATAATAAGTGTCATTTATAAAAAGCTGATCACAGATGGTATCTACAAAAACCTCAATATCTCTTATTGATTCAGGTTGTAGCTTTATTGAAACCGATTGATTATTATTCATCATTATTATTTTCGTTTTCTAGTTTGTATAAATACTCCTTAAGCAGGGTTTTATAATAAGGTCGTACTTCTAAAGGTATGGTCAAAAGTATTTCCTGTTGATTATCTTTTTTTGTGTTATACTCCGTTTTGCTATTTAGGTTACTTGTTTTTCTATTTTTTCCCTCTTTTGACTCTCTTTTCTTTTCTTTTTCTCGTTCTTGCAGTGCTTTTTGCGATTTTAACAATCTGGTTTCAATGTCTTTTTGACGTTCTAAAGTTTCTTGAGATACTCTTCGGTTAATAATATCATCCTCTGTTTTTTTCATTTCATCAACCAGTTTATTAAGTGCATTACCGCTTCCTCCTTCGCCCTCAAGTTGCTCAATAAATTCTTGTAACATACGCCTTATTTCGCCTTGTGCTGCAGCCATTCTAGCTAATTCTTCACTTTTACTGTTTAGTCCGCCTTTTTGATCTAACCCATTTTTTTTCGATTTTCCTTTTAATCCCTTATTTAACCCTTTTTGTTCATTCATTATTTCTGACATGGAGGGCTTTTTTCCTTTGCCAGGGTTTTTGCATTTGCTACCACCTTTTTGATTACCCGACATCTGCATTGATTCTTTCATCTTTTCGAGAGATTCAGCTAGCATTAATGCCAAATTATTCATTGAGGTCATTGCATACTGCTGTTCTGCCATTGCTTTACCTTTATTTTGATCCTGAAGCATTTTTAATACCTTATCGATATGTGTGTTTATTTTACCTGATTCTTTTACAATAAATGGCTGTATTGCTGTTTGGCGTTTGCTCATGCTTTTTAATGAATCGTTTAGTATTTTAAAATCATCTTTAATACCCTTTTGTTCCTCACGAATATCAATATTTTTTGGATCATTTTTGGTTAGTTTTTGAAGATCGTTAATTAACTTTTCCTGATTAAAACTTAGATCTAATAGATTATCGAGCATATTTTTTACTTGTTCAATATCCTCACCCATACGAGCTTCCATAGCACTTTGCATCATTACCGATAAACCATCTGCCATTTTGTTCATTTTATCACCAGCTTGTTGCTGACTTTCAGATGCTTTATTTTTTTTACCTTTCTCAAGGTTTTCGCTAGCCTTTTCCATCTCCTCGTTTATTTCGTTTGACATTGCGGTATCCTTTTTCACGTCATACGGATCTTCAAGTTCTTTGTTTAGCTTATCGGCTTCATCAAGCTTATCCATAATATCTGAAAACTCTTTTTCAACATCATCTTGCTTTTTAATAGCTTCATCTTTGCTATTTTCTTTGTTGGCAGTTTGTTCTGATAGCTTTTTTTGTTCTTCTGCTAGTTTCTCTAATTTATTAATAGTTTCTTCAATTAGTTTCTCGTATTCAAGTTGTTTGTAAAGTTCGAGGTTTTGCTCTAGCTCATCTTTAAGTTCCTCATTTTGCTCTTTCATTTTTTCAAGGAACTCATCAACTTTATCTTTTTTAAGATCTTCTTTAAGTTTTTCAAGTTCTTTTTCAAAGTCCTTGTCCATTAACTTGTTCATTAACTCTTCCAACTCTTTTAATTTTTTCATGAGCTCTGGGCTCATTTTTTTCTTAAGTAGTTTTTCAAGTTCCTTAATGTCTTCATTCAACTTTTTTATATCCTCAATTTGCTTTTTTATGTTTTTTTCTTTTTTAAGAAGTTCTTCAAGTTGCTTTTTATCCGACCAGCTTAATTCTTTCTTTTCAAATAAGTTTAGCCTTGTTTCTTCAAGTTGCTTATTTAATTCGTTAATTTCATTTAGCGATTCCTGAAGCTTATTTTTCATTTCGTTCGAGCTTGTTTCAATTTTATTTTCAACTTCGATGGCATCAGGTAGCTTTAGTTGGTACATTTCAGACTTTGCTCGTTTAAAACCGTTAACAGCATCATTATCTCTAATTTCAAAATAATAGTTAAGTATGTCGCCTGGTGCAAGGTTATATTCATCAGCCACCAGCATAAAATCAAAATATTGTCGTGTAATATTATGTTCAATATTTAGTTTTTCTTTTTCCCAATTTTTTTCCGGAAAACTATCTTTACGATAGTAAAAATTAAGTGTAGAGAATCCATGATCATCTGTTACAGATCCTGTAAAATTAACTATGCCATAGTTAACATCATCTTTAAATTCAGTAACTTTAATACTTGGGTATTCATCGGTAATTACTTGAATACCAAAATGCATTGAATCGGTACTTTGCATATACTCATTATTTGCAACAAGGGTATAGTTGAAGTCGTGCATTACCACTAATGTATTTTTATAAACATTACTACTTTTTGCAAAAAGATCATAAATACTATCTTTTGTAATAAACATTACTTTTTTTGTATCACGAGTAAAAATATCCCATGATATTGAAGTGCCTTGAGGTACAATCAGATCTCCAGTATTTTCTATTTTTTCACTTTGCTTATGCAGATAGTTTGGGTACTGTAAATACACACTAAAATTAAAAATAATAGGTTGTGGATAAATCTTTATTTGGTACTTTTTGCTTTCAAAGTCGTTGGTTACAATTGTAAAATAGACGTCCGACAATATATCTTTAAAAACAAACTCATAATCTCTAGGATTTACTTCAGCCATACGAAAATTGAAGTTACCATCGCTTAACCATATTTTAGATGGAATTTCGTCACCAATAACTTTAATTTTAACAGTATAATTTTCATGCTGAGCACAAGTAAAATCATTGTTTATTAATTCAATGGAATAGGGGAGAGGTTTGCTAAAATGAGTATTGTGATTTATTATTCTGTCAGTACTATTGTAAATGAAACTAGGAAATATAATTAGTAAAATGATGAAAACAAGTACTGGAGGAGTAATATATTTAAGGTAGCGAACATTGTTTTTATATTTGACAGCATTTTTAAATGGAATAGGACTAAGTAATGCCGACTTTTGTTCAATACTTGCAAGCAACAACTCCATGTTTGAGTTATTGCTTAAGCCATGTAACTGTAAGGTGTTAAGTAATTTATCGCTTACATCGGGAAAATGATTACCAATAATATGTGCTGCTTCTTCGTAGGATATATTTTTACCTAATTTAATTAATTTTAGAGCAGGATTAATAATATAATAAACTAGTATAAACAGAACAGAAATAGCAAATACATAAAATATTATAGTTCGAGTAATTATATTTGACCACGAAAAGTATTCAAAAATATTTCCTGTTAAAAATAGCATAACAATTAGCCCAACACTAAACATTGTTCCTTTAATGATTAAATTTATATAGTAACT
>JAOZUV010000286.1 GCA_029938505.1 Bacteroidales bacterium
TCGAAAGCTCAATCATTTCGGCAAAGGTAGTGGTATGTTTTCCTTTTTTATGAGCAACAGATATATCTCCAACTTTCAAGTTTAATTGGGGTTCAACTTTATTTATCAGAGCTGATTTACCAACTCCTGAATGCCCTGTAATAAGACTTACTTTATTTTTAATTAAGTTGAATACAACCTCCAAATTTGTTTCCTCCAATACCGAGATTTCATAACAATGATATCCTGCATCTTCATAAACAGTCTTTGTTTTTTTTAGTACGTTTTTTAATTTCTCATCATATAAATCAATCTTATTGAAAATGATACTTGCCGGAATATGGTAAGCTTCAGCCGTTACTAAAAATCGATCAATAAAACCAGTTGAAGTGCGTGGTTCAGCGAGCGTTACAATAATAAAAGCCTGATCGATATTAGCCGCAATAATATGTGATTGTTTTGATAAATTAGTGGCCTTTCGAATGATGTAATTTTTACGATCCTCAATCTGAGTAATCAAACCTTTATTAGCTTCATCTAACTTTTTAAATTGTATATGATCACCAATAGCCAAGGGGTTTGTTGTTCGAATTCCTTGAATACGAAATCGTCCTTTTATTTTACATTCAAAATATTCACCATCACTGCTTTTCACAGTATACCAGCTCCCCGTCGACTTTATAACAATTCCTTTCAGCAAATTATTTTACTTTAAATTATATTTTATTCGATCCCTATTATTTTACACATTATCATTTGCGCAATATTTTGACTGTAATACTAAAATATTTGGTGAATTTACAAACATATATTATATTTGGAAATAATCAATGCCTCGATTTATGAACTTTTATCAAATTCTCCCTCTATTTGTTGCGCCTGCTTTTCTCTTTTTCTTTATTTTTTATTTAAAATTTAAATTTAGAATTCGAAATTATAGAAATATCATACTGGCTCTTATACTTGGTATTTTAAGTTCACTTGTTCTTATCTTTTCATATGAATTTTTTAAATTATTTAATCTTCATAATGTTAGTAATATACGACGCACAATTTTCTTTGCTTTTGTAATTACAGCCTTTAGTTCCGAATTAGGGAAGTTTCTTGTACTTTTTTATGGTTTCTTCAAGAAAAAGGAATTTTTTGGGCCCATCGAAAGTATTATATATTCATTGTTTATTTCGATGGGATTTACCTTAACAACAAGTATTTTATATGTTGCAGGCTTTATAAGTCCCCTCAACAATTTATTATTCCTCTATATTTATGGAATTTCCAACCTCGTTTTTGCCATATTGTTAGGATTCTTTGTTGGTCTTGGAAAATCCAGAAAAAATAATTTAATTGATTCGATGACAGGATTATTTGCATCTACTTTTTTTCATGGAGTGCTTAATTTCTGTATCTTAACTAAAGATTATAAACTACTTTTATTAGTTGGAATTGCTTCGGTAATAATCAGTGTGGTACTTATCATAAAATCGTTGGATTACAAACAAATAATCAACAATCAAACAATTAGACTCTAGTTTAATTTAAACACTTTTCCTGGAAGACATTGCACAATTCCCCGAAATTCTAAATTCAACAACGTAGATACTATTTTACTTGTTGGAGACTCTATTTTTATACTAATTTGATCTATACCAAGAATCTCATTTTCTTTTAATAAATCAACTATTTTTTGTTCATCGGTATTCAATTCAATAAATATTTTTTGTTGTTTTTTAGTTTTTTGTTCAAGCTTATCCCAGCCCAATATATACTTTATATCTTTAGCACTCTGAATCAATGCTGCGCGGTGTGTTTTAATTAAAAAATTGCAGCCTTCTGAATAGCGATCAGTAGTCCGGCCAGGCACTGCAAAAACATCCCGATTATATGAATTTGCAATCTCAGCTGTTATCAAAGCACCACCCTTGAGAGCCGATTCAATTACCAGAGTTGCATCCGATAAACCCGAAACAATTCTATTCCGACGAGGAAAGTTTTCACGATCAGGATTTGTTCCACTCCGGAATTCAGTCAATAGGCCTCCCCTATTTAACATTTTTTCAGCCATTGCTCGATTTTCAGAAGGATAAATTCGATCAAGCCCATGAGCCAATACACCAACGGTTGGCAATTCATATAAAACAGCATTTTTATGAGCATGGGTATCTATACCATAAGCCAAGCCACTTACAATTAAAATATTCAAATCTTTTAAATCCTCAATAATTTCTTTACAAATTTTTCGCCCATAAGCACTAGCCTTCCTAGTTCCTACAATACTAAGAACCTTTGAATTATTTAAATCCACATTCCCTTTATAATAAAGAAGCATGGGCGAATCTTCACAATTTTTTAAACGATGGGGGTATTTCTCATCTAAAAAGAAAGCAGTTTGAATCAAAAAATTTTCAATAAAGCGAATCTCTTTTTCTGCCAAATCAAATACCGATTTATTTAAAATTGATTTTAATGTAACTGGTCCAATAC
The DNA here is from genome assembly GCA_029938505.1 of Bacteroidales bacterium. Next base: position 2,461 of record JAOZUV010000286.1, read on the forward strand.
CCGGTATTTTGAGTAAAGCTGCCTTTTTTTCTTTAAAAACAGCCTCCAAACCACCACAATAAGAAATCAAGCGTTTACCGTTAATATCGCCAATTCCAGGTATAAGAGTAAGGGCAATTTGATAAAGTAATTCCATTTCAGCGATTTAAATGTATATATTTAATATTTTTGCATAAATGCCTATAAAGAAAAAATATACTGTTTTAGTATGTCCACTTGATTGGGGGATTGGACATGCGACTCGTTGTGTTCCTATTATCAATGAATTAATTAAGCAAGATTATAATGTTATTATTGGAGCCGATAAACGCCCCCTTGATTTTCTTAAAACTGAATTCCAAAATTTAAAATTTGTCTCGTTTTCTGGAACAACAATTTATTATCCTGCCAACAAATTCATGGCTTTGAAAATGTTTTTTACCTTCCCTCATTTTTTATTAGGAATAATAAAAGAGCATCTAAATTTGAAACAAATTGTGCATGAGCACAAAATTGATTTTATCATATCTGACAACCGTTATGGGCTATGGCATAGCGAAATACCTTCAATTTTTATTACGCATCAAATTAAGATTAAAACTCCACCATCACTTTCAATCTTCAAGCCATTACTTAATTCAATAAATCAATTTTTTATTCAAAAACATTCCCAACTTTGGATACCTGATTTTGAAGATGAGCCAAATTTATCTGGGAGTCTTTCACATGGATTTCAACTAAATATTCCATACTTTTTCATTGGACCGCTTTCTAGATTTACAGATGAAAAGAGAATTAAAAACAATAATTATCCAGAAATTGTGGCTCTAATATCCGGTCCTGAACCACAACGAAGTATTTTTGAGCAAATGATGATTACCAAATTAAAAAACTATTCTGGAAATACTGCCATCCTCAGAGGCAAACCCGAATCAAGTAAAATAGAAACAATAGCCAATATGACATTATATCCCCATTTGCCAACAACTGAATTGATTCCACTTTTGAAAAAAGCCAACTTAATTATTTGCCGACCAGGATATTCTACAATTATGGATTTGGCCGCATTAAATAAAAAAGCGGTTTTAGTTCCTACACCAGGACAAACTGAACAAATATATTTAGCACAAAATTTAAAAAGAAAAGGAATCTTTTTTAGTGAATCTCAAACAAAATTCTCTTTGGATATCGCACTAAGCGAATATCGATCATACTCAGGCATACAGCTTATAAATAGCTATGAGATCTTAAAAAAACAGATCGAATTATTGAAAGATACATAAAAATCTGTTGGATGGGAAAAGTGAATTTAATTTCTATCTTTGTTTTAAAATTTTTATAAATGATATTACAATATATTCATTGGAATCCAAGTCCTGAAATTTTTTCTTTGGGTCCGATAG
>JAOZUV010000287.1 GCA_029938505.1 Bacteroidales bacterium
TCACGAATTCAATCATTCCTTACTGATTCATCTTTGCAAATTGTATTTGCATTCGCAAACCTCATTATTTTCGCCATAGTGATGGGTATTTACAGCATGAAAATATTATTAATCTTTCTTTTGGGTTCAATCCTATATATAGTTTGGGTATTAATATTCATGAAGAAAAGAAGGGAGTTGGATGTTAAACGCTTTGCCCAGATGTCGGATAATCAAAGCAATTTAATCCAGCTTATCACGGGCATGCAAGAGATTAAATTGAATAATTGCGAAAAACAAAAACGTTGGGAATGGGAACGTATTCAGGCTAAATTATTTCGTGTCAATATAAGTGGTTTAGCCCTCAATCAATACCAACAGGCAGGAGGTGTGTTTTTTAATCAAACTAAAAACATACTTATAACATTTATCGCTGCACAATCAGTAGTAGCAGGAGATATTACTTTGGGTATGATGCTGGCTATTCAATACATTTTAGGGCAGCTAAATGCCCCAATTGAGCAAATGATAACCTTTGTTCGCTCAGCTCAAGATGCTAAAATCAGCTTGGAGCGATTAGGAGAAATTCATTTAAAAAATGATGAAGAGGGTCCTGATGATAGCAAACTAATGGAAATTCCAAAGAAGAAGGATATTGCTATTCATGATCTATCTTTTCAATATGAAGGGCCACATTCCGAATTTGTACTGAAAGACCTTGGATTAAGCATTCCTGAGAAGAAAATTACAGCCATTGTTGGAACAAGTGGAAGTGGTAAAACGACTTTGATAAAACTATTGTTGGGTTTTTACTCGCCTGTTAAGGGGGAAATAAATATTGCAAATACCCGTTTGGATAATATCAAGGGTAAAATATGGAGAGCTAACGTAGGAGCCGTTATGCAAGATGGTTTCATTTTTTCGGATACAATAGCAAATAACATTGCCATTAGCGATGAAAACATGGATAAAGAAAAGCTCTTAAATGCTGTTCGAGTAGCCAATATCCAAGATCATATTGAGTCCTTGCCTTTAGGCTATAATACTAAAATTGGACAAGAAGGATCAGGCTTAAGTCAGGGGCAAAAACAACGGATATTGATTGCACGAGCTGTTTATAAAAATCCTGAATTTATTTTTTTTGATGAAGCTACCAATGCCCTGGATGCCAATAATGAAAAAATCATCATGCAAAACCTACATGATTTTTTTGTAGGTCGTACCGTGATTGTGGTAGCTCATCGTTTAAGTACTGTTAAAAATGCAGATCAAATTGTAGTGCTCGAAAAAGGAAAAATTGTGGAGTTCGGAAATCATATGGAACTAACTGCAAAAAAAGGTGCTTATTATAACTTAGTTAAAGACCAATTAGAATTAGGGAATTAATTGAAAAAATTATGCCATTTAATCAAATAGAAATCCGAACAGAAGAGATCAATGAGATTTTAGGCAAATCACCTAACAGTATTATTCGTTGGGGAGTTTCCGTTTTACTAATTGTTGTAATCCTCATATTGATTGGCAGTTGGTTTTTTAAATATCCTGATTTCATTACATCTAGTATTGAAATTACAACTGAAATACCCCCCGCAGAAATTGTTGCGAAGTCCAATGGAAGAATAGAGCACCTATTAGTCAAAGATAAAGATCAAGTAAATAAAAATGATTACTTGGCAATCCTAGAAAATTCAGCTAATTATATTCATGCTAAAAAATTGTTATCTCTTTTGGATTCGATAAAAAAAGACATATCTGAAATAGACAATATACTTTTAGATCAATCTTTAGCTTCAGAAAAATTGATATTAGGAGAAGTTCAATCTAGTTATTCTAATTTTTCATCCTCTAATAATCAGATTATAAATTTCTATAATATAAATTATTACAACAAAAAACTAACCGCAATTAATCAGCAAATTGCAGGTCAAAAAAAATATGCAGCAGCAACAGCAACAGCAACAGCAAATAAAGATATTGTTGATGAAAAAATATTAATAATTGAAAATCTGATATTAACACTTGAAAGCAATGTTATTGATCTCCAATTACAAAAACAGCAGCAAAAAATTCAATTGGAAAATAAATTTCAAGAATCATTTGACAATCTGTTTAACCAACTAAAAACCTGGGAACTTCAATACGTATTAAAAGCACCCATTAGTGGCACCTGTACTTTTACGAATTTTTGGAATACAAACCAAAATATAGTTGTAGGTGATAAAGTGTTAACGATTATCCCCAAAAACCAACAAAGCATCATTGGTAAATTAATGCTCCCCGTTCAAGGATCAGGTAAAGTGAAGATTGGACAAAAGGCAAATATCAAACTACTAAATTACCCCTATATGGAATACGGCATGCTGCAAGGATCTATTCGTAATATATCATTGGTTCCATCCAAAAATTTTTACTCAGTAGAAGTTGAATTCCAATATGGGATGCTTACTAATTATGGAAGAACATTAACTTTCCATCAAAAAATGCAAGGACGTGCTGAAATTATTACAGAAGATATTCGCTTAATTGAACGGATTTTAATGCCTATTAAGTCATTAATTAAAAATCGTTCATATAAATAAATGAAGGTTATGTTTATAAACCTTAATATTATCAGTGGTTTGAAGATACTCGTGAGAAAATGAAAAACTAAAAATGTTGTACCTATGTTGTACCCATAGTAAAAATGCCGACCTTCTTAGATCGGCTTTTTTATTGTTGACTTAGTAGACAAGAGGGTTGAAATATCTAACCATAGGTTGATAAGAGATATGGAAGATATAATTAAATCGGGGGATCACTTTCAATTGAATTTGCAAGTATTTGAGTGAGCTTTAAGATTTTGATTTCTATATGAAATTTCCTAAATTACAGTCGATTTTGTGAATATATGAAGCACTAAACTAAATTTACTATTATTATTTTTCGTGCCTAAACTAGGCTTACTACCGCGTGCCTTCATATTGTAGGGTTTGATTTCTGACTACGCTTTAAAATGTTATTCTTGACAAAAGGTGTACATATACAGCTACCGTTGGTTGGATAAGCACCACTCTATATAAAAGAAATACAAACAATGTTTATACACATAACTTACAGTCAAATCAAAAATTACTCACCCATAAATCCTAAACAATGAAATCAAAATCAACCAGAACTCTACAAATTTTAACAAGTGTTGGTGCAGCACTGTATTTGTTTTTTATAGTAATGACTATATTCTTTGATTCGTATCCTATTTTTAAACCCTTCGATTTAAAAGAAGCACTCTTGCTTATTTTCATAGCAGGTTTTGCTTTGGCCTGGACAAATAAGAAAATGGCTACAGGTATTGTATTTATAATTTGGAATGCAGGTATTTGGATTGATGACCTTTATTTGCATAGGCCAGAAATGGACTATAGCATGCTTAGCGCTATGGCTTCTTGTTTTATGTTAATTGGTGCATTTTTCTTACTTGAATGGTATAAAACCTCTAAAGCAACTGTACCCTCGCAACAACAGCAATGGAAATTTATACTTCGTGTGCTTCTAATCAATTATGCTGTTCTATATTTCATCGTTGCGTTTTCAGAACTTTTGGTCGGAGAGTCGGTAAACTATCTCAGTTTTCCTTTTATTATATACCCACTGTTACTTTTGATATTTTTAATAGGCTTTCTGTTTTCATGGAAAAAGGAAATTTTTGCTGGCTATGTATTTCTTTTTTGGTTTGCAATTTTGATATATTCAAATATTGCTTATTCTGAAATTCTCACTTTAGGGGGATGGGCCGCATTTGGCATACCAATACTGCTGCAGGGAATATTTTATATAAAAAATAATAATAAATTTAGACTTAAATAGAAATTGGGTGT
>JAOZUV010000288.1:0-565 GCA_029938505.1 Bacteroidales bacterium
TTATTAAACGAATAGCAGCAAAGTCTTTCCATTTTAGTTTTACAAATTCTTCTCTACCTGTAAGTTTTCCGGTATAATATTTATAAGCGATAGGGTTTTTCTTTAAATATTCCATAACCCAGCTTTTTACGCCTACCAATGCATCAGATTTTGTATTGGCCTTTAACATTATTTGTTTAAGGCGTGGATTTTCTTTTAATAGTTGATTCAGAAACTTCAGGGATCTGACGCTTATGGCTACTTTTTCTAATCGTTTTATATTATTCATCTTAGTCATTGTTTAATGGATACCCCATTGGAGTTAGTGCTTTTAAGAGAAATCGTGATAAAATTTGGACTTATAAATTTGAGTAACTAGCTAAAAGGATTCAGGTCAGTGCGATAGCTTTATTTCACGATTTGCAGTACGAAAGTACAAAAAATGAACCAAAATGTGAAGTATTTTTAGCTTCAATTTTGTTTAAAATCGACGACTAATTTAATTTAGATTAAATCTAAATAGAAAAATATTTTGTATCTTTGCTGTCAAAATAATTTAAAAATAAATAAGAATGTCAACTGCAAT
>JAOZUV010000288.1:575-3829 GCA_029938505.1 Bacteroidales bacterium
TAGAACACCTCAAGCATATAATGAACCAATCTTAGACTATAAACTAGGTTCAAAGGAAAGACTGGAGTTGGAAGAAACTCTGATGGAATTTCGTTCAAAAGAAATGGATATTCCGATGTTTATTGGTGGGAAAGAAGTTCGTTCCAATGAAAAACTAAGTATTCATCCTCCTCACGATATCAAACACACTCTGGGTCATTATTATATGGGTGATGAATCGCATGTTAATATGGCTATTGAAGCTGCTTTAACAGCTCGTTCAAAATGGCAATCCTTACGTTGGGACCAACGAGCCGCAATATTTTTGAAAGCCGCCGATTTAATTTCAGGTCCGTACCGATCAAAAATTAATGCTTCAACTATGCTCGGACAGTCAAAAAATGTCTATCAAGCCGAAATTGATGCCGCTTGCGAATTTGCCGATTTCTTGCGCTTTAATGTACAGTTTATGACGGAGATTTATCAGATTCAACCCATTTCAGATAAAGGTATTTGGAATCGTATTGAGCAACGCCCACTCGAAGGTTTTGTATATGCTTTGTCTCCATTTAATTTTACATCTTTAACAGCTAATTTATCTGCTGCTCCGGCTTTGATGGGAAATGTTGTAGTTTGGAAACCATCTAATACTCAAGTTTACTCAGCTAATATTATCATGAAGATTTTCCGAGAGGCAGGTTTACCCGATGGAGTTATAAATATGGTATTTGTAGATGGCCCTGTTGGAGGTCGTGTAATGTCAAAACATCCTGATTTTGTAGGAGTTCACTTTACAGGTTCAAATTTTGTTTTTAATAAAATATGGAAGTCTATTGGCGAAAATGTGCATATCTACAATACGTATCCTAAAATTGTTGGTGAAACAGGAGGTAAAGATTTCGTAATGGTTCATAAGAGTGCAAAAATTGACCAAGTTGTAACAGCTTTATCAAGAGGAGCATTTGAATACCAAGGACAAAAATGTTCAGCAGCATCTCGTGCTTATATTCCTTCAATTATGTGGGATGAAGTAAAAGAAAAATTAATTAGGGATGTTAAATCTTTTAAAATGGGTGGGCCCGAAGATTTTACTAATTTCATTAATGCAGTGATTGATGAAAAAGCCTTTGACAAATTGGCCGGCTATATTGATCGTGCGAAGAAAGATAAAGACGTTGAAGTTATTGTAGGTGGAAATTACGATAAAACAGTAGGTTATTTTATTGAACCAACAGTGATTGTTACCAAAGATCCTAAATATGTGAGCATGCAGGAAGAACTATTTGGCCCTGTTTTGTCTATTTATGTTTATGATGAAGATAAATATGAAGAGACATTGAAATTAGTTGATCAAACGTCGCCATTTGCTTTAACAGGAGCAATCTTTGCCTTGGATCGCTATGCCATTGATTTGGCTACAAAAACACTGGTAAATGCTGCCGGTAATTTCTATATTAATGATAAACCTACCGGAGCTGTTGTCGGACAACAACCATTTGGGGGAGCTCGTGCCAGTGGAACCAACGATAAGTCGGGCTCGATGTTGAATTTATTGAGATGGGTATCTCCACGTACTATCAAAGAAAATTTCAATCCTCCTACGGATTATAGATATCCGTTTATGGATGAGAAATAAGATTATTATATCATAATAATGTAAATTTATTGAATGGTATTGAGCTATTAAATTTTGTATTTTTGAATCACAAAAATTATAAATTTTTAAATTATGAGTAATAAAGTTGATTGTGTGTGGAAAGGTGATATGGCTTTCGAAGCAAATGTGAATGATTTTAAATTGTTAATGGATGCTGGCGAAACAGTTGGAGGGAAAAATTCAGGCCCTCGTCCTAAGCCTTTAACATTAGCCTCTTTAGGTGGATGTACAGGAATGGATGTGATTTCTATTCTGAAAAAAATGAGAGTGGAACCCGAATATTTCAATATTGAAATTAGTGGAGAATTGACGGATGAACATCCAAAATATTATCATCAAATTCATTTAGTATATACATTCAAAGGCAAAAATTTACCTTTAGCTAAAATTGAGAAGGCCGTGAACCTTTCGCAGGATAGGTATTGTGGTGTGAGTGAGTTATTAAGAAAAGGAGCAACGCTTTCTCATGAGATCAAGATTTTAGATTAATCTTTTTTATTATTTCTACAAACTCACTAATGATCATGGCGCTTGCGCCCCAAATGATTTCATTCTGAATAAAATAACAAATAACACTAAGCCGTAAATTATTGCGGCTTAGTACTTTTTTATGCATAATGTTTTGAGGTTTGATGAATTCCTCGATATCTATTTCTAAAATGCTGTCCACCTCATTTTCTTCTAAAATAAAATTAGGCATACTCTTGGTATAGGCAATAACCGGCTGAACATTGAAATTGCTTGGTGGAATATATAAATTTGTCAATAAACCAATAAAGTTTATAGAATTTTGTTTAATTCCAATTTCCTCTTCAGTTTCTCGTAAAGCAGTTTGAATTAAATCAATATCCTCCTCTTCTTTTTTTCCTCCCGGGAAGGCAATTTGTCCGCTATGTACACCATCGTAGACGGGTCGTTTGATCATTACTGTGCATATTTTCTTATCTTTTGGATACAGCAGTATTAGAATAGCACTCAGCTTTGCATTGGCTCGATTTCTCTGCCTCTCTAATTCAATCTGACGAGTCAATGGTTCCATAAAAAACTGAGCTTCACGACCAGGTAATGGATCGGCTAAAGCTCGTTTTAAATCATCGATGAATGCATTGAAATTGTTCATAATATTTCCAGTGCAAAATAAGCAATAATAGTATTTCCAATCGAAAATTATTTATCTTTGTTTTAATCGTAGCATTTTAAAAAAAATGGTTAAAGAAAAAATAAAATCAATTACTAAATCAGATGAACAAAAAAGCAAAATACGAGAGCTTATTTTGTTTAATGACGATTTTAATACATTTGATTTTGTAATAGAAACCTTGGTTGAATTATGTGAACATGATTCTCAACAAGCTGAACAATGTACTTTACTTATTCATTATAAAGGAAAATGTGGGGTAAAATCAGGATCTTATTCAGAACTGAAACCAATTTATGAAGAAATGCTAAACCGTAGTTTAACGGCCGAAATTCACTAATTTATTTATTATGAGTTGGACACTTATTGCTGTTTTGATCCTTGTAGGTTTATTATTCATTGTGCTAGAAATATTAGTAATTCCTGGACAAGGATTATTTGGTGTTTTGGGATTAATTGTAATGGGAATAGGAATTTGGG
>JAOZUV010000289.1 GCA_029938505.1 Bacteroidales bacterium
TACTCAATTTCGGTACATCCTTCCAATGGGGCTAGGTATATAAAAGTATTGTTGTTCAAGCTGCAAAGTTAATCAATCAATAAAAACCAAGAGAAAGTATAATTCTAATATTCAAAAAATACTTGATTTGAGCTTTGGATAATACTATTTTAGCTTCTTATTAAAAAACTCAAACATGACAAAAGCACTAAAAATTATTGGAGCTATTATATTAACTCTTATATTAATACCACTTATTATGGCTCTATTTATTTCAAAAGATTTCGATTTTGAAACCTCTGTAACAATCAATGCACCCATCGACAGTGTGTGGACACACACCAACACTTTATCGGGTTTAGATAGTTGGAGTCCTTGGAAAGAAATGGATCCTGAAATGAAAACAGATGCAGGTGGTATGGATGGCGAAGTTGGAGCATGGCGATCGTGGGAAAGCGAAGTTGAAGATGTGGGAAATGGGAAACAAAGCATTGTAAATGTTGAAGCACCTATTTTGTTTGAAACGTACCTTGAGTTTTATACCCCATACGATAGCGAGGCAGATGGCTACGTAAAACTGACAAGTCTGGACGATGGAACAACAGCAGTTTGGGGATTTAAAAGTGTGATGCCTTATCCATTTAACCTCATGAAGCTTTTTGTAAGTGAAGAAGAAATGGGAGAGCCATTTCAAAAAGGTTTAACCAAATTAAAAGCTTTAAGCGAAGCAATGATGCTTATGAATTAAGGAATTTAACAATATTGATACATTGAAACGCTATCCACTATGGGTAGCGTTTTTATTTTTCGTAAAAATGCATCTCCTTGAGATATTCATCCAATTTTGGAGGAAGTAAATATTTTACTTCTTTTTTAGCTTTTATTGATTTACGAATAAAACTGGAAGATATTTCCATTTGTGGAGCATTGAAAATTTTTATTTTGGGATGATTTTCATATTCCCCCATTTTATAATTAGGGCGAGCATAAACATAAAAGCTGTACTGCTTCAATATTTCTTCATAATTTTTCCATTTGTGTAGTGATTGGAAAATATCTGTACCCGTAATTAAGACAAATTTATAATTAGGATATTTTTCACTTAATCGTGTAAGCGTATCTATGGTCTAGGAGGGACGGGGCATTTTAAATTCGATATCGATGGCACGGAAACGAGCATCATCTTCAATGGCAATATTAACCATAGCCCAACGGTGATGATCAGCCAAAAGGCTTTTCTTCTCTTTTAAAGGATTTTGAGGACTAACTACAAACCATAGATTATCTAGGTTGGTTTGCTCTACCATAAACTCAACAATGGCCAAATGTCCGATGTGAATCGGATTGAATGAACCAAAGAATAATCCTACTTTTTTCATTTATCATTAATTATGTCATTTCGAACGCAATGAAATGGAGTGAAAAATCGCTATTCTTTTTTAGATTTCTCGTCGCTTAAGCTCCTCGAAATGACAATGTTTAGTTATACTTATTGTTTATTTAATCGTTATTCTGAATTTATTTCAGAATCTCTATGTCGGATTTGAGATGCTGAACCGAAGTGCAACGCAGCTCGGCGTAGCCAATCAAGTTCAGCATGACGAACTATTTTATTAAAACTTTACCTCCACTCATATTCCCAATATAAGCTCGAATTCCTTTAACAACATCTTCGTAAGAATAACTTCCCTGGATCTCTGTTCTTAATGTTCCGTCAATAAATAAGTCTTGCAAATAATCCGAAACTTCTTCTATTTCTCCATCTGCTAAATTATCCATCCAGTCTAATAAATTAAACCCAGAAAGTAATTTGCGATCAAAAATAATACCCATTGGATTCATGCTTGTAATTGCCATCCCAGACAATCCACCATAAACAACCACTTCCGAATCAGGCGGTATAGCATTCATCAATTGACCTGTCATTTCACCACCTACAGCATCAAAAGCCATGGTCGCATTTAATTCATGAGCCATTAATTTTAAATCTTCCTCGAAATTTTCTGAAGAAGAATCCAAAATATATTCTTCACCCACTGCCTTAAGCTGATCGACTTGCTCTGCTTTGCGAACAATATTAATCACCTTCATATTATCATTCTTGGCAAATACGCGAATAAACCGACCTACTTGACCTAAGGCCGCATTTTGAATGATCGCCTCACAATAATCTTCCTGAGCCAAATCATACAATCCATAAGCCGTGAATGGGTTCACTGCAAAACAAGCTGCCTGATCTACGGGCATTTCATCCTTCAAGAAAAAGCAATCAGTAATTTTGGCTACTACGTATTCCGACCAGGTTCCCCCCTCATCGTCTTGAACAAAACAACTTACGCGTTTTCCAATAAATGATTCGTTGATTCCAGTACTCACTTTAGTAATAATCCCACAACCCTCAAAACCAGGAATACATGGCAAAGGCTTTACAATATTATATCCACCTCGTAAAAAAGCTATATCAGAAGGATTGCAAGGAGATGCCTCCATCTTTATTTGCACTTGACCTTCGGTAGGTTCAGGAATGGGTCTATCCTCCACTTTCATGCCAATTAAAGCACGAATAAGATTGTTATTATAGGTAGGTAAAATAACAGCTTTCATAGCTTTGGTTTTAATTAGATGGATAAAAAAGTAAATAATCTGGCTTGCGCTTCATCAATAGCTATTTCCAAATCATCATTCACAATTTGCACATCAAACTGATCGGCATAAGTCATTTCGAATTCTGCTTTTTGCAAACGTTTTTCTAAACTAGCTTCATCCTCGGTTGAACGACCCAATAATCGTTCTTTAAGTACTTGCAACGAAGGTGGCATCACAAAAATAGCCAATGCTTTATCTTCAAAAATATTTTTAATATTTACGCCACCAATCACGTCAACATCAAAAATTACATCTTTTCCTTTTGCCCAAATACGATCTACCTCTGAGCGAAGCGTACCATAAAACTGATCTTTATAAACTTCTTCCCATTCAAGGAATTCGTTATTTTCTATTTTCTTTTTAAAATCTTCTACATTCAGAAAATAATAATCTTTACCATCCACCTCGTTCTCGCGTTTCGGGCGACTACAAGCCGATACCGAAAACTCCAAACCGAATTCCTGATTTAGCATTTCCTTCACTATAGTTGTTTTACCTGCTCCTGATGGAGCCGAAAATATAACTACTTTCCCATCCATTATTATAAAATATTAAATAATTGCTCCTTAATTTTTTCTAATTCATCCTTCATCTGAATAACAATTTTTTGCATGTCAACATCATTGGCTTTTGAACCCAAAGTATTGATTTCACGACCAATTTCCTGAGAGATAAAATTAAGTTTCTTACCTCCGGCACTTTCGTCTACCATACTTTCTAAAAAGTAATCACAATGTTTTTTTAATCGAACTTTTTCCTCTGTAATATCAATCTTTTCAATATAATAAATCAGCTCTTGCTCAAAACGATTTTGATCCACTTTGCTATCCTCAATAAAGTCACTCATATTTTTTTTCATCCTAGCTCTCACATGTTCGATGCGTTGTTTCTCAAAAGGTTCAACAGCAACTAACAAATCCATAATTCTATGAATACGCATAAGAAATTCGTCTTTCAAGCTTTGGCCTTCTTGTGTTCTAAATTCATCTACCTGAATTAAAGCATTAATGATAGCTTTTTCAATAAGCACCCATTCTTCTTCATTAAAATCTTCTCTTTCAGGTTTCATCACATCTGGCATCTTCAAAATGATTGGAAGATAATTTGAGAAACTTGGTTGGTGAATAGTATCGGCTAATTCTTTGATTGCCACGTAATATTGATTGGCCAAGCCTTTGTTGATAGCAAAATTCACTCCT
>JAOZUV010000290.1 GCA_029938505.1 Bacteroidales bacterium
TCTGTTTTTTCAATTGAAGAATTGTATAATTTAATTGAAGCAACTTCCGATTATAATATTTTTGAGTGGGATTGGGATTACATATCTGAACAAAAGCATATACCTACCGATTTATTGAGTTTAAATAAATTTGCAAACAAATTTAATTGGTCTATTCTTCCAGAAAACGAAGCAATTCAAAAAAAGTTTGCTTATAGTAGTTGGGGTAAAGATAAAAAGGGGTGTTTTGAAACGATACTAAAGTATCTTACACAATTCTCAGAAAATTGGGATTGGAAAGTTCTTTCAAAAAACAAAGATATAAATTGGGATAGGCGGTTACTTAATGAATTTAAGAATCAAAATTGGGACTGGGATTATTTAAGTGAAAATGGTGCTTTCTTAAAACAAAGTAATAGAGATAAAGACAATTACCTTATTAACCTTTTAAGAAAGTATCCAATTAACTTTGATTTGTTTTCAAAACGTGAAGACATTAAAATAACTTCCGAAGCTATTTTTGGAAACAGAAATAAGAATTGGAATTTCGGTCAATTATCCAATAATAAAAAAGCTGAAATAACCCCTGATTTATTATTGCAGTTAAGTGATAAGGATTGGAACTGGGAATTTATTTCAAGTAGAAATAATATTGTAATCAACAATGAACTAATTATTGAGCTTAAAGATAAAGATTGGAACTGGGTAGATTTAGCAAATCGTACTGATTTAGACTTCAATAATGAACTAATTCATCAAACTTCAAACAAGCCTTGGGATTGGGTAAATGTTTCCCGAAATAAATCATTTAATCCTTCAATTGAGACGTTATCATTAACTAAAACTTACGACTTAGATTGGGAATATATTTCTCAACGCAAAGATTTGAAACCAACTCGTGAACTACTTGCTAAATTCGAAGATAAATTAATTTGGTTGAAAATTACAAGGCATGTAGATATTGATTTTGAGAATATTGATTTTATAAATAGATTCATTAGTAAATGGGATTGGAATTTTATTTCTGAAAACAAAAGTTTAAAATTATCAACAAATTGGCTTAATGCCTTTAAAGAATATTTGAATTGGTCATATATCTGTAAATCAGGTAATTTGACTTTTGATGAAAAGACACTAAATACATTTGCGAATTATTTAGACTGGAACTTAATTTCAGAAAATACAAATATTGAATTTACTAAAGAGTTAATCTTAAAATATGAATCAAACTGGAATTGGAACAAATTAAAATATAACAAACGAATAATTGAATCTCTTGGAGACTTTGTTCAAGACACAATTAGTAGTTCTGCTAACCTGAAATTCTTATCTGAAATTGAGGAGCAATATTCTCCTTGGCGAGGTTATATTTATCATTTTACCCACATTGATAATGCTGTTGAAATAATCAAAAATAAAAAAATCCAAAGTCGGAATAAAGCCAACATAAAAGGCGATGCCGCAGGAAATGTTGTCCATTTAAGAAATGATGCTCATGATTATGCACGTTTTTACTTTCGACCTAAAACTCCAACGCAATTTTATAACGAATTTTTAGGTAAGAATATAAATGATGGATATTATAACAATAAAACCGATATCTGGTTTTCATGGTACGAAAGAGCAAGAGGACTGGGCTTCCCTAAATGTCCTATTCCTATTTTCTTTCGCTTCACAATTAAAGAAGTACTATATAAAAACTTAAGTAAATGTTGTATTAGCGATGGCAATATGCAAACTCGCTCAACAAGTTTCGGTTCTCTTGAATCTATGGTTGATAAATTTGGATTTAATGACCTATTTTACACACCAGAGAAATATGCAACAAAAGATGATTACAACAGATATCGAGACTATTCCCAGCAAGAATTTCTTATAAAAAATGAATTGTCATTTGACGATTTATTTAATTACGAAATTATTTGTCAAAGTCACTCAGATAAAGAACTTTTAATAAATCTTATTGGGGATGAAAATAGTGATGTGCTATCTAAAATAATTGTAAATGATTATCTGTACAATAATGAGAACCCTCGTATTGATGTAGATGTTACAAATGATAAAACAACAATATACTCTCATTTTAATGGAGAAGGTCATTTAAGACTAATTGCGGATAATGCAATTAAACAATCAAGTATTATTGGCGGTGATGTTGAACAAATAAAAAACGAAATAATTATTTTCAAATCTCATCTTGAACTAATAAACTTTCAAGAAAGTTTTAAAATCACATTTGTGGATGAGTCTAATAGAGAATGGTTTATTTACAAAAATATTGTAGATAATATTAGTGTCAAAAAGGCGAATATGAACCTGAGTGTAAAAGCATTATCTATAGATGATTATAGTCCTCAAAAAATAATTGATTATTTTAAGAATATCGGATATGCTAAAGATTATATTACTCAAGTAAGACATTATACTGTTGAAAAACACACAATCTTAGTTAGTCAAGTTTTTGAAAAGTACTTTGCCCAAAATTGGGAAAACATATTATCTGTAGAAGCTTTCAGAGTTATGTTAATATTACATGATATTGGAAAGGCAAGAGCATTCGTTAATGGAAACAAAGATGAACAGTACAAATACACGAATATCATAATTAATGAGATTAAAGATGTAATTCCAACAGAAAAGAGTGAATTTCAAATTTTATTAAAATTATTGGAAGTAGATTCTATTGGAAACTATTTTCAAGAAAAACAAACATTAGAATTTACTGTTAAAGAGATTGGAAAACTATCCGATAATTTAAGTATTTCTATTGTAGATTTCTTTTACTTACTCTCTGTCTATTATCAATGTGATACAGCTTCATATACTAAAGATGAAGGAGGGTTCCCATTTTTAGAAAGCCTTTTTCAATATAACAACGGTCAGAAAACATTTAATACAAATGAAGGCTTGCTGGTGTTTTCAGAAAAGCATCAAATAAAATATTTAGAATTATTAAAACATATCAATAATGGAAGTTAAACATATAAAAGGAAATATTTTCAACTCAAAATGTCAGACAATTGTAAATACTGTAAATTGTGTTGGTGTTATGGGTAAAGGTATTGCGCAAGTTCATAAACTTCGCAATCCCGATATGTACATGGAATATAAAGAACATTGTAAAAACAAACTTATTAAACCAGGTGTATTGTGGCTTTATAATAAAACTCCAAATTCGCCTTGGATATTAAATTTCCCAACTAAATTCCATTGGAAATATCCCAGTAAAATTGAATGGATTGAAAAAGGTTTAAAGAAATTTGTTGAAACATATAATCAGAAAGGGATAACCTCAATTGCTTTTCCATTACTTGGCACTCATAATGGCGGATTGGATACAGAGGTTGTGAAAAAATTAATGAATAAGTATTTAGGCAATTGCAACATAGATATTGAAATATATGATTATGACCCAAATTCTCCAGATGATTTATTTGAAACTTTTAAAAATAGATGGCTTTCAATAAATGAAAATGAAATAAAAAAAGAAACAGGGATTCAACCTCAATATGCGAAAAAGATTAGTGAAATAATAAATTCAGGAGAAGTACAATCAATGATTGGCTTAGCTAATTACAAGGGGATTGGTAAAAAAACATTAGAAAAAGCATTTAATTATGTATTGTAATGCCAACCCACACAGCCAAGCACATTTGCAATTCGCACCAGCCAACGCTAAAGCCAAAAATTGCAAAAGAGCTTGTCTGTTTGCCATCGCTTTTTTGCCGACCCGAAAAAACAAAATTAGTACAGTGCTAAATTGAAAATGTAATGACAGAAATGAAGAAAGCCCAGCAGGTAACAAAGGCTATAAAAAATAGGCGGTTTAGTAG
>JAOZUV010000291.1:0-3547 GCA_029938505.1 Bacteroidales bacterium
TAACCGGCATAGCCTTTTCCACCACGGTGTGCACTAATTAATACTTCTTTATCTTCAGAATATTTAAAGAATGCCTGAAGTGAATTGGATCGGTTTTTGTTTTCCTGAAATTGGCAGGATAAAATTAAGACTAATGTCGGGATAAGGATTGAAAGAAAAGTTTTTTGCTTCATTGTTTAGTCTGTTGGGGAAGTAAAAATAGGAAAAAATGGCTGAGGCTTGTTAAAATATGCAAATAATCCACTAATTAATTGGGTAAGGTGGTTTACGGTTTGAAAGTACTTTGATATTAATTTCTTTTACTTGTTTACGAACTTGTTTTCTGCTTAGTAAAAAAAAACTTGGCAATCGTTTTTACTGGTTAAAAAAAGCTGCATTTTATTGCGAGGTATTTTGTAGTTTTGTGCTTTTATAAATTATAGAATAATATAAGAATTATTATGTCAAAAATAGAAGCATTGAATCTGATTGGAAACACGCCGATGGTGCATTTAAAGACCCTTGATCCCAAACCAGGTGTAGAAATATATGCAAAACTCGAGTTTATGAATCCTACAGGAAGTTATAAAGATCGAATTATTGAATATATGGTTCAAAAAGGGATTGAAGCAGGTAAAATCAATAAAAATACAACACTTGTAGAGGGAAGTTCAGGTAATACAGGAGCCTCTGTTTCTATGATTGCTTCCAGCATGGGACTTAAATCAATTCTTTATGTGCCTGATAAATGCAGTGATGAAAAGGTGGCAATAATTCGATCATACGGTGCCGAAGTTATTGTTATACCTGCTCCTGATTCATATGAAGATGCTGCTGCTGAAAAAGCAAAAGAAGATTCAAATTTTTATCATATTGATCAGTATAATAGTCAATTAAATCCTGAGGCTCATTATATGACAACAGGTAAGGAGATTTGGGATGACATGGATGGGAAAATTGATGCATTTGTAGCTACAGCATCTACCGGTGGCGCGGTATCCGGTACTGCCAGACGATTAAAAGAAAATGATCCTAATGTGAAAGTTGTTTTAGCTGATCCGGAAGGCTCTGTTTATAAACCTTATTTTGATGGTAAAGAAGATTATTTGTCGTACAAAAAGCCATTTAATGTAGAGGGAGCCGGTAAAGGTATACTGGTCGACGCTATGCATTTTGAATTACTGGATGAAGCGATTTCATTTAATGATGAAAATGCGATAGCTATGGTGCAACGTCTTGCCCGCGAGGAGGGCCTGATGGTCGGTGGTTCAGCCGGAGGTAATGTTTGGGCTGCTTTAGAAATTGCAAAGAGAATGGAAGCTCCTGCTAAAATAGTAACTATTATACCAGACAGCGGTTTTAAATATATTAGTAAAATCTTTAATCCCAATTGGCTAAAAGAAATTGGCCTTGGACATCTTGTTGCTGATTAAAATGCTTAACATATTCAAAATTTAATAATTTACCCCCTCTGATTTTACGTTTCACTCTAAATCATCTCCCCTATGTGTAGGGGGAGAAAGTTTCTCGAGATTATTTCGAGAAAAACAGAGGGGGTACTTATACAATAATTTTAATAGAAATTTAAGCTTTGAAGCTAGTTAGGAAATATTTAACTTTGCAGACAATTTTTTAACAAATAAATTTTATGATTAACATTACTTTACCGGATGGTTCGATTAAGCAACATGAAGCAGGTGTAACTGCTTTAGAGATTGCCAAAGAAATTAGTGAGGGATTGGCACGTAATGTATTAGCTGCCAAAATTAACGACGAGATTTGGGATGCAACACGTCCAATCACCAAGGATTCAACGGTAAAGTTATATACGTGGAATGATATTGAAGGAAAAGCTGCCATGTGGCATTCTTCAGCTCACTTAATGGCTGCAGCTGTTGAAATCCTTTATCCCGGTGCAAAATTTGGCATTGGACCCAATATTGAAAATGGTTTTTATTATGATATTGATTTAGGTGAACGCATAATTACTGATGCTGATTTCCCGAAGATAGAAGCTAAGATGAAAGAATTGGCAAAAGAGAAACATACCTTTGCTCGTAAGGATGTTACCAAAGCTGAAGCCCTCGCATATTTTGAAGAAAAAGGGGACGAATATAAGCTGGAATTAATCAATGAATTGGAAGATGGGGAAATCACTTTTTATCAAACAGGTGATTTTGTTGACCTTTGTCGTGGGCCACATATGCCTAGTACTTCTCCTTTAAAAGCCATCAAAATTTTGAGTGTGGCTGGTGCTTACTGGCGAGGAGATGAGAAACGTAAACAGCTAACTCGTTTGTATGGAATTACATTTCCGAAAGCTAAGGAGCTAACCGAGTATCTTGAAATGCTTGAAGAAGCAAAGAAAAGAGATCACCGTAAGCTGGGTAAAGAATTAGAGCTATTTGCTTTCTCGCAAAGAGTAGGACAAGGCTTGCCGCTTTGGTTACCCAAAGGTGCTGCATTGCGTGAGCGTTTAGAAAATTATTTAAAGAAAGTTCAGCGTAAAGCTGGATATGAGCAGGTGATATGCCCTCATATCGGGAATGTTGAATTATATAAAACCTCTGGTCATTACCAAAAATATGGGATAGATTCATTTAAAACCATCAAAACTCCTAACGAAGGTGAAGAGTATTTCTTGAAACCAATGAATTGTCCTCATCATTGTGAAATTTATAAAGTAAGTCCAAAATCATATAAGGATCTTCCTTTGCGTTTGGCTGAGTTTGGTACCGTTTATCGTTATGAGCAAAGTGGCGAATTACATGGATTAACCCGTGTTCGTAGCTTTACCCAAGATGATGCTCATATTTTTTGTACTCCCGATCAATTAAAGGATGAGTTTAAAGGAGTGATTAAAATTGTAATGCAAATTTTTAAAGCATTGGATTTTAAAGAGTTTATTACGCAGATATCACTACGTGATCCTGCTGATAAAGAAAAATATATTGGTTCGGATGAAGTTTGGGAGAAATCGGAACGTGCTATTTTGGAAGTAGCCGAAGAAGAAGGCTTGGAAGGTGTGATCGAAATTGGTGAGGCTGCTTTTTATGGTCCTAAAATGGACTTTATAGTTAAGGATGCTTTGGGTAGAAAATGGCAGTTAGGAACTATTCAGGTAGATTATAATTTACCTGAACGTTTTGAATTAGAATATGTTGGCTCTGATAATGAAAAGCATCGTCCGGTTATGATTCATCGTGCCCCATTTGGTTCGATGGAACGTTTTGTGGCAGTATTGATTGAGCACTGTGCCGGTAATTTTCCTTTATGGCTAACACCCGATCAGATTATGATTCTGCCAATCAGCGAAAAATATCATAAATATGCTGAAAAAGTTTTAAAATTGCTAAATAATTACGATCTTCGCGCCCGCATTGACGAGAGGAGTGAGAAGACCGGACGAAAAATTCGGGATGCAGAGCTTAAGAAAGTTCCGTATATGTTGATAGTGGGAGAAAGGGAAGAAGGAGAAGGAACTGTGTCTGTTCGCAAACATGGTGAAGGAGATTTAGGATCAATGCAAACAGAAGAATTTATAAAAATGGTAAATAATGAAATCGCC
>JAOZUV010000291.1:3557-3809 GCA_029938505.1 Bacteroidales bacterium
TAAATTAAAGATAGGAGAATTAGTCATCGCAAAGAGTTTCAGCCACAATCGGAATCGCCGACCCAGAGGTTTTAAAAGAAGGGAAGATCCTCATAAAATCAATAAATACATTACAGCTCCTGTTGTTAGAGTTGTAGGCGAAAACGTGACTGTTGGAATTTACCAACTAAAAGAAGCTTTGGATATAGCTGAAGAACAAGATTTGGATCTTGTAGAAATTTCACCAACGGCTAATCCTCCGGTTTGTAAAGA
>JAOZUV010000021.1:0-2400 GCA_029938505.1 Bacteroidales bacterium
TCATTTATGGGCTCAAAGTTATATACGACGCCGCCCATGCTTTTGGAATAAATTATAATGGTCAAAGTATTTGCAATTTTGGCGACCTTTCCATATTAAGTTTCCATGCTACCAAAGTATTTAATACTATTGAGGGTGGAGCTATTGTTTGCCACGACGAGAAAACCAAAAAACAAATAGATTATTTAAAAAACTTTGGCTTTGCTGGCGAAACTACTGTAATTGCACTAGGCATTAATGCCAAAATGAACGAACTACAAGCGGCCTATGGCTTATTACAATTAAAATACCTAAAAAAAAATATCTGGAAGCGTAAAGAAATTGCAGGATTATACGATCAGGGGCTTAGGAAAATTAAAGGAATCCGCACTTTAAAGCAACATCCCGACGCAGAACATAACTACTCTTATTACCCAATTTTTGTTGATGAAAAGGAATACGGAAAAACAAGGGAGGAATTGTACGATGAATTGAAAAATAATAATATTTTTAGTCGTCGCTATTTTTACCCATTAGTAAGTGAATTCCCTATGTACAAAGGACTAGGTTCGGCAAAGCCAGGTAATTTACCAAATGCCCATAAAATGACCGAACAGGTGATTTGTTTGCCTATATATCCAAGATTAGGCAAAAATGATATAATGAAGATTTGTGGATTAATTAGTAATTAGCCATATGCAAATTGCAATAATGCAACCTTATTTTTTACCCTATATTGGTTATTTCCAAATGATAAATGCTGTTGATAAATTCGTAATTTATGACAATATTGAATACACGAAGAAGGGGTGGATAAATCGAAATAGGATATTAGTAAACGGATTAGATGTATTTATTACTTTAAATCTGAAAAAAAGCTCGGATTTTGACTTTATTGGTGAAAAAGAGATTTCCGATGTTTTTTATTCAAAAGAAAAGGATCGAATCTTATCAAAGATCAAACAAGCCTACCGTAAAGCCCCATATTATAAGCAATCTATAGAGATCATACAAACAGTATTAAATAACTCTGAAAGAAATTTATTCCATTTTTTAAAAGATTCATTGTATTTATTAGTAAACTATTTAGAAATAAAAACTGAATTTATTATTTCAAGTAGTCTAGAGATTGATCATTCGCTAAAGAAAGAAGATAAAGTAATTGCTATATGTAAGAACTTGTATGCAGATACCTACATAAATCCGATTGGAGGCAAGGAATTATATAGCAATCAAGGATTTTCAAAAAACACTATTGATATATTATTTATAGAAACAGAAAAAAGAGTATACAGGCAGTTCACAGATAATTTTATTCCTAATTTATCAATAGTTGATGTAATGATGTTTAATTCTGTGGAAACGATTAAAGAATACTTGAATAAATATACGTTGACATGAGAATACTAATAATTGGGCAAACCTCTTTACATTGGGGAAGAATGGAGTTTGGTAATATAGGTAACTACTATATTATTGAGCCAATGATTAGGGAACTGCATAAAACTTTTGGACAGGGGCTAATTATCAAAACTACCCTACAAATGAGCAATGAATTCTGTTCTAGAGAGAAAGTAAATGTGCTACCAATGGATTATTATTATGGCTGGAAAGATAATGATCTTTCTGTTGCATTGGAGGAACTCTCATTAGCAACAATATATAGTCAAACTGGTTTATTAATTAAAGAAACACCATTTATAAAAGAAGTATTAAGTAGTGATTTGGTTATAGATTTTAGTGGAGATATTTGGGGTGATAATGCAGATTTTCTAGGGAAAGACAGATTTATAACCGGATTATGTAAAGACAGAACTGCTCAATTACTAAAAATCCCTACTGTGATGATTGCAGGCTCTCCAGGACCTTTTAATAATAAGAAAATCTTACCATTTGTGAAAGAAGTTTTTAAAAATTTCACAATGGTTACAAACAGAGAGCCTATAAGTACCGAACTACTTGCAAAAGAAGGTTTTGATATGCGAAACGTTCAAAGTTTAGCTTGTCCGGCATTTTTATTCGAGCCTACGGAAGGTACTGCAAAACAAGAACTACTACAAAAAGAGGGGCTGTTAAACAGGAAGAAGCCTAAATTAGGTTTTATTGTTTGTGGCTGGAATTTTGAACAAGGACCTTTTAATAAATGGCCAAGAGAAGATAGTGAATATTTTGTATTTGCAGAAATCATTGAATTTATGGTAAATACTTTTGATGTTGATGTGTGTTTAATGTCTCATTCTAACGGATTTCATTTGGCCCCCGCTCCTTTCGAGTTGATACACGGGAGAGATTATCCAGTCATTAAGCAACTTCAAAAGGTATTAAAAAAGAGGCAGATTATAAATTCTGAAAGTATTTTTGTTCTTAATAAGGTATATAGTACTTGGGATACTAAGGCGATAATAGGTTCATTTGATATGT
>JAOZUV010000021.1:2410-13475 GCA_029938505.1 Bacteroidales bacterium
TATGCTTATAAGTGGAAGAATACATGCAGCTGTGGCTGGCTTATCTCAACACGTTCCAACTGTGATCATAGATTACGGGCATGAACCCAAAGCTCATAAACTAAGAGGTTTTGCGGAAGTTGTGGGTATTTTAGAATATGTCTCGAGCCCTATTGATATTGAAGACTTGAAAAATAAAACAAGAGATTGTTGGGAAGGAAAAGAGGTGTTAAAAAGTAAACTGATCGAAGCTATGAAAAACGTTAAAGATAAAGCTAGGAAAAACTTTTCCGAATTACAAAATCTTGTGCGCGATGAATTTTAAAATATTGCACGAAAAAAAAACTGAAGAAGAAATTCTTTTGTTGCTTAAGTTTTTAAATGATTCTTATTTGCCAACATTGACAAGCCAGGTTGATTTAACAGAATATGCAAGAAAACTATACAAAAATGCTGAAATTTTATATTTAAATGTTGACAATAAAAATATTGGAATACTTGCGTATTATTTAACAACCAGCGGTTGTTATATTACAAGTCTGGGTGTTTATAAATTTTATCATGGATCTGGTTTTGGGAATATATTGTTTAATCATTTTCTTAAATTAATAAAAGAAAAATCAATTCGGGAGATTACACTAGAAGTACACAACACTAATCAAAAGGCAAAAAACTTTTACCTTAAACACGGATTTTTCTTTATTGATATTCAAGGTGAAAATGTAATTGCAAAGAAATTACTATGATAAATAAGTCAAAAGCATACAAACCAGTAGTGAGTATCTGTTGCATAACCTTTAATCATGAAGCCTATATAAGAGAAGCAATTGAAGGTTTTATTTTGCAAAAAACGAATTTTCCAATAGAAATTTTAATACATGATGATGCTTCAACAGATAATACTTCAACTATAATCAAGGAATATGAATTAAAATTTCCAGAATTAATAAAACCAATTTATCAAAAGGAGAATCAATATTCCCAAGGAGTTCGTCCGATTAGTAAATTCAATTTTGAGAGATCCAAAGGCAAATACATAGCCGTTTGCGAAGGCGATGATTATTGGACTGATCCGTTTAAATTACAGAAGCAAGTGGACATATTAGAACAAAATAAAAACGGGAACATTGTTGCAGTAGTAACTAATGCTTCTTCTTGTAATAAAAAAGGAATTATACTGAAAGAGATTGCATTTAATTTTAAGGAAAAAAATGAATCTTGTATAAATAATCTTCATGATTTTTTTAAAAACAAAACCCGTTATCCAACACCTACAATAGTATTTAAAAATGAACTTTCAGACATTATTCCAAACTTAGTTTTAATGCAAAATCTTTTTTTAGGGGATTGGATATTATGGATTTTACTTCATCTTAAAGGTGACTTTTATATTTTAAATGTGCCAACTACATGTTATCGGGTTCATGAGAATTCCCTAACCCATACAGTAAATGCAATAGAACGTTGGAAATACGATTTTATTATTAGGAAGCAACTTAAAAACATTATTCCTGATGAATATCATAAATATTTAAATGAAAATTGGTATCCCAATTTAAGAATAGCGACTGCCTATCGTAAACAAAAAAAACATTTTTATTTTTTTTTGTATATGGGGTTTTCGTTCTTTTCAAATCCCATCAAACTTTTTAGGGAAATAAGTAAAAATATTAGGTGCAATTTTTGATTTTAGTTTTTTGTCTTCAGAATAGTTTATGTAATTGCAAAATTTAGTAATAGATGTTTTCAGTTATTATCCCATTATACAACAAGAGGAAGTATATTTACAAGGCTGTCCAATCAGTATTATCACAATCTCTTACTGATTTTGAATTAATTATAGTTGATGATGGATCTACAGACAAAAGTTTAGATATAGTAAGATCTTTTAAAGATCCTCGAATAAATATTCTTGTACAAAACAATCAAGGAGTCTCTTCTGCGCGTAACAATGGAGTTAAAAAAGCTAAATATGATTACATAGCATTTCTTGATGCTGATGACTGGTGGGACAACTACTTTCTTGAAAAAATGTTGAGCCTTATTAATGGATATCCAGAAGCAGCATTATATGGAAGTTCTTTTAAGATAGTAAAGAATGGTCAAGAACATGTTCCAAATATTGGCTTACCAAAAGGATTTAAAAAAGGATATATTGATTATATAAAAACTTATGGACAGACATTTGTAACTCCTTTCAACTGCTCATTCGTCATTGTACGGAAAGAAACTTTTCTGGCAGTTGATGGGTTCAAGCCCAGCTTAAAATTTGGTGAAGATTTTGATTTATGGCTACGAATTGCTTTGCAGTACAAAGTGGCTTACAATAATAAGCCATTAGCATTTTCAAACCAGGATGTTGATATAAATCAAAGAGCTTTAGGTTCTGAAAAAAAATGGGGCCCCTCAGAACATTATATTTTTAATTTGAATTATATAAAAAAACAAGAGTCCAGAAACCCAGATTTAAAAAACCTGCTTGACGGATTAAGGGTTCGTAGTCTTATTCGATTTAGAATTAATGGATGGTTCAATGATGAAACTAAGGACATTTTAAAAGAGGTTAATTTTCATAATCAGCCAGCTTATTTTAAGAGAATTTACAATTGGCCAACCTGGTTGATAAATATGTATTTTAAGCTTAAATCCATCGGTTATAATTATAAACAGTTATTAAAAAAAGAAAGGTGAAGGTTGTCCATATTTTAGGTTCGCTTAATAGAGGCGGAACAGAAAATTTGCTGCTTGATATTTTTAATAATACGAAAGGAGCGTTTCAGATAATCTGTATTCATCGAAAAAAGGGCGTTTTACATACTGATTTTTTAGACAGTAATATTCCAATGCGTGAACTTCCTCTTCAAAAACATTTAACAATTTCATTTATTCATAAGTTGCGAAAATTATTTATAGAAGAAAATGTAAATATTGTACACTGTCATCAACCTATTGATGCTCTCTTAGCTTATTTTGCAACGATAGGATTAAAAATTAAAACTATTCTTACTCTTCATGGTCATGGTGTAAAAGACCAGTGGATTGGATATCATATTAGAAAATTTACAATAAGACAAGTTAATACCGTTTTATTTGTTAGCAATTTTTCAAAAAAATATTATTTACAAAAGTTTAATCTATATAATAAATCCAATTTCAAAATACAGAGTAATGGAATTGATTTAAAGAAATTTGATTTAAAAAAACAGGTTAATATCAGGGTTGAATTAAAAATTCAAAAAGATCTATTAATTTTTGGCACTGTAGGAAGTTTTTCATCTGGTCGTGATCAAATGACAATTTGTCGTTTTTTGACAAAACTCCTCCTTCAAAGAACGAATTTTTTATTCCTATTTATTGGGGCCAAATCACCCTCTGAGCCAGAATTATTTGATGAATGCATCTCCTATTGTAAACAAAATAATCTTGAGAAATACGTTAAATTCCTAGGTAATCGAGAAGATATTCCACTTATTTTGCCGAATCTAGATGCTTTTATCTACTCATCCGTTCATGATACTTTTGGAATTGCTGTGATTGAAGCAATGTATTCAGGTATACCTGTATTTTTAAATGATTGGGAAGTGATGAAAGAAATAACTGAAAATGGTAAACATGCTACCATTTATCGCTCGAAAGATGAAAATGATCTTTTTCAAAAATTTAATCATTTTCTGAACAATAAAATCAAATATGAGCAGAAAGCAGTATTTGCCAAAAAATTTGTAGAGAAACACTATAGCATCCAATCTCATATACAAAAGTTAATAAAAGTTTATCAGTCGGTACTAAAAACGTAAAAATGTTAAACTATTTTCCAAAATACTTCTCCAAAACAGCCATTGGACTATACATTTTATTAATCTTTACTACACAGTTAATTTTTATAGGTAGAGGTTTACCTATTTTGCCAATTCTATTTGGAATATTTCAAGTAGTAGGCTTTTTCTACTTCACCTATTACCTTTCCGTTAAATGGATTAATAAAACTCCGGAAAATCTGAAAAAAAACTTATTTAGATACAGTTTTATTATTCGTTCATTCTATGTTTTAGCAAGTTATTATTTTTACATTTACATGACAGATCAACCTTTTGCTTTTGCTGCTGCAGATTCAATAGGTTATCATAATGAAGCCACATACTATGCTAACTTACTTAAATCAGGAATGTTATGGGAGCACCTACAAGGGCTTCATGCTATTTCTGATACAGGTTATTCTGTATACCTTTCAGTTATCTATTTTATCACAGGAAATAATATTTTAATTGTTAGAATTTTAAAAGCATTTCTCAGTGCTTATACTGCTGTTTTTATCTATAGAATTGCATACAGAAATTTTGGAGAATCCGTTGGACGAATAACAGGTATTATGGCTATGCTACTACCCAATTTTATTTATTATACGGGCATACATCTAAAAGAAACAGAGATGTTATTTTTAACGATGGCTTTCACTGATCGAGCTGATTATGTATTAAAAGCAAACAAAATTAGCCTTAAAAATCTCTTAATTACTTTATCAATGGGTTTTGGTCTATTTTTTTTCAGAACAGTACTCGCTGTTCCTGCATTATTTTCATTTCTTTCAGGAATTTTAATTGCAAAAAGTCGTTATAATTCTCTTCAGAAAAGAATTACAATTGTAATTATTTTTGTTGTTTTTGCGGCTTTAGTCACAGGTAGTACTCTTGTGAATGAAATTAGCCAATATTGGGGAGGTCGAACAACTAATCAGGAATTAGGAATGGCTTCACGACATATAGACATTGGAAGTAAGTTTGTTAAATATGCTAGGACATCAATTTTTGCTCCGGTAATACTATTTGCTCCTTTCCCAACTTTAGTTAATATCCACACACAACAAAACATTATGTTGATAAACGGAGCTTATTATACCCGTAATATTTATGCGTTTTTTATTCTCATAGCCTTATACTTTATATATAAAGAACGGAGCTATCGAAAACATTTTTTTATATTAAGTTTTATGTTAACGTATCTTGCTGTTTTAGCAGCAAGTACATTTGCTCTTTCGGAGCGATTCCACTTGCCTGCTCTGCCTTTTCTAATTATTTTTTCTTCTTACGGAATTACTAAATTGAACAAATTGAATTCAAGGTTTTACGTTCCATATCTCGTTTTAATCTTTATCATTATAATAGCTTGGAACTGGATAAAATTATCTAGTAGAGGGCTTTAATAAATTTTACAATAAGACATGAACGTTCTGTTTGTAATTAGTGGTAATGCCAAGCATGGAATTTCTCCTATTACTTTAAATCAAGGAGAATCTCTTAAAAAAGCTGGTTTGAATATTGATTACTTCACAATTAAAGGAAGGGGATTGAGAGGTTATTTAAAATCCATCCCAAAGTTAAAAACGCAATTAAAAGAAACTAAATACGACCTTATTCATGCTCATTATTCGTTATCTGGATTGGTTGCATCATTAGCTGGGGCAAAACCCTTAATCGTATCTTTAATGGGTAGTGACGTAAAGGGGAGTAAATATTATAGGATTATAATTAAGTTTTTTCATAAAATTTTCTGGTCAGCCACTATTGTAAAATCTGAGGACATGAAAGCGTCTCTGGGCATCAAGAATGTTTTAATTATTCCAAATGGTGTTGACTTAAACAAATTCAAGCCCTGCCCCAAAAAAGAAGCATTCGTAGTTACAAAATGGGATCAATCAAAAAGACATATATTGTTTGCAGCTAATCCCAAGCTTCTTGTAAAGAATTTTAAATTAGCCAATGAAGCTTTTGATATCTTATCACAATCAGATATTGAATTACATGTATTAGATAATATTTCTAATGCCCATATGCCATTTTATTACAATGCAGCAGATGTTGTATTATTAACCAGTTTTTGGGAAGGAAGCCCCAATGTTATTAAAGAAGCTATGGCTTGTAATTGCCCAATCGTAGCAACTGATGTTGGGGATATAAAAGAAGTAATAGGCAAAACAGATGGTTGCCATATATGTTCTTTTGAACCAAATAATTTAGCTTTTGCTATAAAAAAAACATTAACATTTAACAACCGCACTAATGGAAGAAAGAATATCTTACATTTAGAAAGCAATCAGGTAGCAAAAAAAATTATATCAACCTATAATTCAGTTTTATGAAGAAATTTAATACGCTGGAAATCGGTAATAATTTTTCTAAAAGTACATGGGTTACTAATGAAATGATACAAGGATTTGCACAACATACAGGCGATAAAAATCCAGTACATTTAGATGAAAATTTTGCCTCAAAAACAATTTTTAAAAAACGAATTGCTCATGGATTTTTGGTTGGTAGTTTTATATCAGCAGTTTTAGGTAATGATTTTCCAGGAAATGGAACAATTTACTTATCTCAATCAATGAAATTCAAAGCCCCAGTTTTTATTGGTGATGAAATAACTGTTGAAGTAGAAGTTTTATCTTTTCCAAAACCTGAGAGAGTACTGTTAAAAACCAACTGTTTAAATCAACATAGGAAAATAGTCATTGAAGGAGAGGCTCTAATAATACCTCCACAAGAATTCGTATAAAATTTTAAAAATGTATATGTTATTTGTTTGAAAACCTAGTCTGCTATGAAAAAGAAAAAAAATATTATAATGAATATGGCACAGGAGCAATTAGGAAGTGCAAATCTAGAGGCGAAAAGCGTTGGAGGAGTATTTAAATCCTTTTTGGGAAAGGTTATTCAGTGGATGGCTATGACACGATTTCCTATTGGTGCAAAAAACAGATGTAGACTTGAACGATTAAGAGGTGTAAATATTGGTAAACATGTTTTTTTAGGCGGAGGAAATATACTAGACAGAGTGAGGCCAGATTTAATCACTATTGAAGATGAAGTTTCTTTAGCTGGTGGAGTTAATATTTTAACACATTCAAATCCAACCACACCCTTACGTGAAATTCTTGGTGAAAAATACCATGTACTTGCTCCTGTGCATATCAAACGAGGCGCATGGATTGCAATTAATGTAGTAATACTTCCAGGAGTTACTATTGGCGAAAACTCAATTGTAGCAACAGGGTCTGTTGTTATGAAAGATGTACCTCCATATACTATAGTAGGAGGTTCACCTGCAAAAATCATTAAAGAAATCAAACCACTTTCTTCTGAAAAAGAATGAAAATATTAATCTACGTTGGGCATCCGGCTCAATATCTTTTTTTTAGACAAAGCATTAAAACGTTATTATCACGAGAACATAAAATTGTTCTTTTGATAAAAACAAAGGATGTCCTTGAAAACTTAGTTAAAACAGATGGTTTTAATTATATAAATATTATGCCTACGGTAAGAGGTGCATCTAAACTATCAATAGGTCTAAGCTTGATAAAAAGAAATTTCCGAATACTCCCTATCATGCTTAGAGAAAAACCAGATCTTCTGATAGGAGGAGATCCTTCGGTTTCTCAATTGGGTTGGCTTTTAAGAAAAAATAGATTTACCTTAACTGAAGACGACTATCCAGTTATTAAAACTCTTGCAAATTTAACATTTCCTTTTGCACAAAACATTTTGTGCCCCAATGTATGTGATACAGGTAAATGGTCATATAAAAAAATTGGGTATGAAGGATATATGAAATTAGCATACCTTCATCCAAAAATATTTATTCCAAACGACACTATTCTTAAAAAATATAATATTAAAGAAAAGTTTGTTTTGATCAGACTTGCTAAACTTACAGCACATCATGATTTTGGCATAAAAGGTCTAGGTATTGATGAATTAAAAATGCTTATTGACTCAATAAAATCAAAGGCTTATAATTTATATATTTCCTCAGAAGATACATTAAACGAAACTCTTTCAAAATACAAATTAACAATTAAGCCCTCTGATATGCATCATATACTTGCATTTTCATCATTACTTATTTCAGATAGCCAAAGCATGAGTGTTGAAGCTAGTATGCTTGGAACGCCCTCAATTAGATATAGTGATTTTTCAGGTAAAATTTCTGTTCTTGAAGAACTAGAACATCAATACAAATTAACATTTGGTATACTGCCCGGTAATTTTAACAAATTAAAGGTTAAACTTATTGAACTACTTGATAATAAAAATTTAAAAAATGATTTTGAAAATCGGAGAAAAAAAATGCTGGCAGATAAAATAAATGTTTCAGATTTTATGAGTTGGTTTATAGAAAACTATCCTGAAAGCAGTAAAATCATGAAAGAAACTCCAGATTACCAATTTAATTTTCGTTAAATGATTAAAATCATCACCATCATAGGGGCTCGTCCTCAAATTATAAAAGCTGCGGCTATAAGTAGGGCGATTCAAAATTCATTCAAAGATAAAATTCAAGAAGTGATTGTTCATACAGGACAGCATTATGATCAAAATATGTCTAGGGTATTTTTTGAAGAACTCGGAATTCCAAAACCTGATTATAATTTAAGCGTTGGTTCTGGAAGTCATGGGGCTCAAACTGCTCAGATGATTGAAAAAGTTGAAAAATTACTTTTAACAATATCTCCAGATTACATGCTTCTATATGGTGATACTAATTCTACTCTAGCAGGGGCGGTTGCAGCATCAAAATTAAATATTCCCATTGTTCATGTTGAAGCAGGCATGCGTTCGTTTAATCGTAAAATGCCTGAAGAGGTTAATCGAGTGGTATGTGATCATCTATCTTGTTTACTATTTTCACCTACTACAACGGGTTTCCAAAATTTAGTTAAAGAGGGTTTTAATCCTGAAAACAAGCCTCGTTTTACAGCCGATAATCCAGGTGTTTTTCATTGTGGAGATATCATGTACGACAACTCATTGCATTTTGCCCAATTAGCAGAAGAAAAATCAAATATCCTAAGAAATTATCATCTTAATTCTGGTCAATACATATTGGCTACCATCCATCGAGATCATAATACTGATATTTTTGATAATCTAGAAGCCATATTTAAAGCATTTATTAATATCTCGAAAGAACAAAAAGTAGTTTTGCCTATTCATCCCCGAACAGAAAAAATCTTGAATTCTATTAAACATTCAACGCTTCTAGAAACAATTAAGCAATCTGCAAACCTGATTATTATACCTCCTGTTTCTTTTTTGGATATGATCAATTTGGAGAAAAATGCATGCTTAATCATGACAGATTCGGGTGGTGTTCAAAAGGAGTCTTATTTTTTCAATAAACCATGTATCATTCTTCGACCAGAAACCGAATGGGTGGAGGTACTAGAAACAAACAAGGCGATCATATGCGGAGCAGATTATTATAAAATAATGGACGCTTACAAAAATTTATCAAGCGGTGATACACATAATTTCCCTCCAATTTTTGGGGATGGCAAAGCCTCAGAATTTATTTGCAATACTATTATTGAGAATCAATAAAAATGGATTTCACCATTAAGGAATATATCAAACTACTTAAAGCTTTAAAAGGCTCGGTTCATTCATTTCAAACGTTCGGCGAATACAGTAAACATCCCAATGATCATGCTTTAGTACTCCGTCATGATGTAGATTCTCTTCCTAAAAACAGCTTGCATTTTGCAAATATTCAAGCAAAACAGGGTGTTAAAGGCACTTATTATTTTAGGATTGTTCCGCAAAGTTTTGATAAAAAAATCATTCAAGATATAGCATCACTTGGCCATGAAATAGGGTATCACTACGAAACCATGGATAGCTGTCGTGGAAATATCGACAAGGCATATGATGAATTTTGTAAAAACCTTGAAATTTTTCGAAACATTGCAGATATCAAAACCATCAGCATGCATGGTAGTCCGCTTTCAAAATTTGATAATAGAGACGTCTGGAAAAAGTACGATTATAAAAAATTAGGCATCATTGCAGAGCCATACTTTGATTTAAATTTCAATGATATCTTCTATATTACCGATACCGGGCGACGCTGGGATGGGCACCTATATAATCTAAGAGATAAAGCAACTGTCGACAATCCTATTAATAATATTGATTTTCTAAAATTACATTTTCGATCAACGCAAGATATTATAAATGCGGTAAATACAAATAAATTTCCAAAAAAAGCCATGCTCAATTTTCACCCTCAACGCTGGCATGACACCTCCCTACCCTGGATTAAAGAATTGATTTGGCAAAACATCAAGAATCAAGGAAAGCGAGTTTTGCTCAAGGTAAGAAAAAGCTAAAATTTTATTGCATTTCTTTTTTGATTTTCCTTTTCCCTCCACTCCCTTTTCCCCAAAAATACTTTATTTAATGATTAGGTCTTCTTAAATGTCTATTAACAAATATTAAGCGTATTAGCTACCTGGGCTCCAATAAATTATTCTTAAAAATATAATATTTCAATTTCTGATTTTATGGGGGCAGGAAATCCAAATATTTCATGTGGAGTTAGGGAATTTAAAAAGAAGTTTGGTGGCACTCAAATTAATACAGGCAAATTCGTATATTGCATATAGCTAAGTGGGTGTATATACATGGCAATTTCTCGTTTAAAATACGCATTAATTATATTTTTGGATATCATATTTGTATTGCTTTCAATAACATCTATGATAGTTGTATTACCTATTAGTTATTTTTCATTTAAAGTAGAATACACCATCCCTTTATATGTTTTTATTTTTATTTGGTTGGTTGGTTCTATCATTCAAAAAAAATACACCACTCTTAAATCTTTTAGTGTAAAACAAAATACCGTAAAAATCATATGGGCTAATTCCTTGATTTTAATGATCATTACATTCATCATGTTTATATTTAATAATGACTTCTCTCGCTCTATTATTTTAGGAACTATATTGATGACTACTTTTTTAGAGCTTTTTAGTAGTAACTTTTATTTGTTAAGCATAAAAATAACCCCTTGTATTGAAGAGGATACTCTCGGATCAAATAGTTTTTCAAAAGAAATTCATACACAAAATATAACTGAAGTTCGCCCTAATCCCGAATTAGTTCAAAAAATAAAACAGTTTGTTAGTGACGATTCTTTAGATTTTATATTAAAAAATATTGCTGACAATAATCTTTTAGACACTTTATTTATTGCAACTACAACTCGATTTAATATCGATAATCAGTCCGGGAGTTTTCAAAATATA
>JAOZUV010000292.1 GCA_029938505.1 Bacteroidales bacterium
TCCAAAGAGGCGCTTACACCTTTTACAAATGGCTTCGATAATAATTCCTGTTTAAAATACGAATAGTCTGCACGCACAGGATTCGGTAAGTTTTTCATTACCATTATTTTACTATCATTGCTTTCCATTTGATTCGAAATCATCAAATCCATTTGAAGCTGAATAAAAATGGAACTAATAATCAACACAATTGAAACCGTGAATTGAGTGACCATTAAAATTTTTCGAAAAAGAAATTTTTTATTGGGATTAAACAAACTCACCAAGCTTTTATTCTGGGTGAAAAGGCTATTCCCATTTAACTTCCCATTTACAAACAAAAAGACAGGCAAGCCTCCCATGATTACTAATAAGCCAATGAGTATTCCTAAAATAAAGATGATCGTATTGAATTGATTTTGTAAAAACAAAGAATTCATCCAAAATACATTGTCAATAGCCCCTTTAATTAGAAATACAAATACAAGGGATATTATTGATGCTATAATGCTAACAATAAAGGTTTTTAGCAATTGCAACTTTAATATATCGACACTCCTTGCTCCAAATATTTTATTGGAAACAAGGTATTTTAATTCTTTGAAAAGCAATGCAATATTTAGATTGATGAAATTGATAAGCGCAATAAAAAATATAAATAGCGCAGCAGCAATTAAAATAAGAACCGATTGATAATTTCCATTTTGTTCGATTTCTCTATCCTTCTTCGAATGCAAATGAATGTCACTAATGGCTTGCAAATGTATAGTATAGTATTTACTATATTCTATGGTGTAAAACTCATCTTTATACTGATCAATCTTAGTTTGCAATTCATCCAGATTTGTATTTGAATTCAGCAATAGATAATTATAAGCCCATCCATTATATTTTGTAGCATCATCAAATGAAGTCAATAAATCAAAATGGAAATGAGAATTTTGAGGAAAGTCTTCATATACGCCTGTGATGGTATAATTAGTAGATTTATCAGCCGTTTCCGGAAATAAATTTATAACTTGCCCTATACAGTTTTCTGAGGCAAAATATCTAGTGGCCATACTTTTGGAGATAATCAGCGTTTTGGGATGAGAAAGTGCCGTATTGGGGTCTCCAATCAATAGCTTCACATTAAAAATCTCAAATACAGAGGTATCTGTTTGATACACCTTATTCGTAAAAAATTTGTTTTCTTTAATCATAACCGACGTATTCCGAAGGGATGCAAAACGTACTTTCGAAATAATTTCAGGAATCTTTGTTTCGATTGGGATATTTCGCGACAAACGAGCAAAATGAGCTTGGTAACCGTCGGGAACATTTACTTCTACTGTTAAACGAAAAATTCTATCTGATTTCGGATATGATTTATCATAGGTCAATTCATTGGTGACCCAAAGCACCATAATAATAATCGAGGCCATGGCAACTGACAAGCCCAAAATATTAATTAATGAATAAGTTTTTTGTTTGAATATGTTTCGTAAAATGTATTTTAATTGATGAAAAAGTAGCATATTTTTAGCGTTAGATTATAATGGCTAATATATTCAAATCGCATAGATTTGATTGCTAGCATTTGTTAACAAAACTTAATATATGTTAATTTAAGGCATGCTTTAAAAATACTTACTAAACTAGCCTAAGCAAGAATTAGTTAATATTATTTAAATTACATATAAATTGATTCATTTAGTTGTTATTCGTTTAACAGATATTTAATAAATCTCATAATTTTTATGTAAATTCGTGCTCGAATAAAATACCTTAAACACAAAATTAAATTCATAATAGAATGGCTAAAATAAAAGGAGCAATTGTAGTAGACATTGAAGGCTGCAAAGGCTGTGAAGTATGTGTTGGTGCTTGTCCTACTCAGGTTATTGGGATGCATGAGCAAGTAAATGGTAAAGGTTACCATTACGCCTATATGGCGAATGCAGATGCGTGTACAGGTTGTACAAACTGCGCCATTGTTTGCCCCGATGGTGTGATTACCGTTTATAGAAAAAAAATGGCAGAATAGTTTTAATTAAAAAAATTGTTTAGATAATGAGTGAATTAAAATTAATGAAAGGTAATGAGGCCTTTGCTGAAGCGGCAATCCGTTTAGGCGTAGATGCTTACTTTGGCTATCCTATCACTCCACAATCGGAAGTGATTGAATACCTCATGGCTGAAAAACCTCATGAAAGAACCGGAATGGTTGTTCTACAAGCCGAAAGTGAAGTGGCTGCAATCAATATGGTTTATGGTGCTGCTGGTGCCGGTAAAAAAGTAATGACTTCTTCTTCTAGTCCTGGGATTAGTTTAAAAATGGAAGGTGTTTCATATATGGCAGGTGCTGAATTACCAACTGTTTTATTAAATGTGGTTCGTGGCGGACCTGGTTTAGGTACTATCCAACCTTCGCAAGCAGATTATTTCCAAGCGGTTAAAGGTGGTGGACATGGCGATTATCATTTAATCGTTTTAGCGCCTGCTTCTGTTCAGGAAATGTCAGATATGGTTAAAGAAGGATTTGATTTAGCATTTAAATATCGTAATCCTGTAATGATTTTATCGGATGGTGTGATTGGTCAAATGATGGAAAAAGTAGAGTTATTCGATCATATTCCTCGTTGGACTGACGAAGAAGTAAAGAAAAATACGCCTTGGGCAACCACTGGAAAAACCAGAGATCGTGAACGCAATATCATCACTTCTTTAGATTTAGATTCTTTCCGTCAGGAAAAACACAACGTAAAATTACAAGCTAAGTATACCGAGATTCGTAAAAACGAAGTTCGCTTTGAAAAAATCAATTGTGACGATGCAGAATACTTATTTGTAGCTTATGGCTCTAGTGCTCGTATCGCTCAAAAAGCAATGCAATTATGTCGTGATAAAGGAATTAAAGTTGGTCTTTTACGTCCGATTACTTTGTTCCCATTCCCTGAAAAGGTAATTAACGAACTAGCCGGCCAAATGAAAGGTATTTTAAGTGTTGAAATGAGTGCCGGACAAATGATTGAAGATGTTAAGCTTGCAGTTAGTGGTAAATGCCCGGTTAAACATTATGGTCGCATGGGTGGAATCATTCACTCACCTATTGAAGTAATGGAAGCTCTTGAACAAAAATTTATAGGAGGATCATCCGATGAATAAAGAATTATTGAACGAAATCATACAACCCGAAAATTTAGTTTACAAAAAAACTGAATTAATGACTGACAATACCTTGAGTTATTGTCCAGGTTGTGGACACGGCACAGCACATCGCCTTGTGATGGATGTTGTTGAAGAATTAGGCATTTGGGAAGATACCATTGGTGTAGCTCCTGTTGGATGCTCGGTTTTGGCCTACGACTTTATGAATATCGATATGCAACAAGCGGCTCACGGACGTGCTCCTGCTGTAGCAACTGGTATTAAACGTTGTTATCCTGATAAAATAGTTTTTACTTATCAAGGGGATGGCGATTTAGCGGCTATCGGTACGGCC
This sequence comes from Bacteroidales bacterium, assembly GCA_029938505.1. The sequence continues at coordinate 3,464 of JAOZUV010000292.1, forward strand.
GAAACTATTCATGCAATCAATCGTGGCGAAAACATTGTGATCATTTTTATCAATAATGGTATTTATGGCATGACTGGTGGACAAATGGCTCCTACTACCCTTCCGGGGATGAAGTCATCTACTTCGCCTTATGGTCGTGATGTAAACTCCATGGGTAATCCATTAAAAATGACTGAATTGATTGCTAACTTGCCTGGTGCTTATATGGTAACTCGTCATGCAGTTCATACGCCTGCACATGTTCGTAAAACAAAGAAAGCTTTGAAAATGGCCTTTAACAATCAGATCAACAAAAAAGGTGGTGTTTCATTTATCGAAATTGTTTCGAACTGTA
>JAOZUV010000293.1 GCA_029938505.1 Bacteroidales bacterium
AAGAGCACCTCCATCAACCAAACCATAATGTATGGATGATTTTACCAATCCGCCCCAAGTTGTTGTCCCTATAATCGGTCCTACTTTTTGTTGGCGGAATATCCATGGGAAGAAATCCCCACCAGAACCGGCCATTTCATTTATAAGTAGAACTTTTGGTCCGAGTATTCCTCCGGGTAAACGTAATGGTTTACCATTGGGGACTTCATTGGTTAAAGCTGCACGTAAACTGCGTGTCATTAAGTCAACCATATAATCATCGTGAATCCTCCTTGATTAAAACGCTCATCTATGATGGCTCCTTCTTTATCTTGTTGTGCAAAGAAATATCTGTTAAATGAAATGGTTCCTGGTGAAGAAGTGTTTGGAACCCATATATAGGCTAATCTTCCGTTTGATAGCTTGTCAACTAAACGTCTGTTATCTTCAACCCATGCTCTTTTGCGCAGGGCGTTTTCACTTCTTATTGGTTCAATAATTTCTTTCCAAGACCCTTCAAACTTAGCTTCTTTGTTAATGTGTAAAGTGGTTTGAATTCCTGCAGTTCCATCTAAAAATTCGTAAGGATTATCTGTAGATTTTAACTCTTTCCCATTAATACCTACTATATAATATCCTTCTTCAATTTTCATCCCGGCTTGATCTAGAGGTCCTGTTAAATCAGGATTCCAGCTCTCAGTAGTATAGATACGTTTAATTTTCCACGCATTATTTTCTACTATTAAATCAGCTCCAAGCATACCAGCAATTGATCTCTCAACCTCTGGATAATCACCCCCAAAAACAAAACTATGTCCTACTGAAAGTTCTCCATTTACTTGATCAAGAACATAAGTTAGATCAGCACGATGCTTTATATAAGGAACAAGAGGTGAATAACGTTCATATACTATATTCCAATCTCTTCCGTGCATATCTGGATCGTAGAAATAATCACGTTCATAACGCCAAGCTTCTTCAAATATTTGTTTCCATTCATCCATTCTATTCAGTTTCATTTTTAAACTGATTTTCACGGGTTTTCCATCTTTTCCATTAGGTCGTGAAGCATCCATTATTTTCCAACTTCCCTTAACTTGGGCAAGCATTTTCTTAGCATCTGCTGATATCGATACTTGACTCGCACCACTAACAAATTCTTTCGCTTTGCGCTTCTTAAGATCGAATTTTTGAAGAGTATATCCTCTACTGTTCGGGATACGTTCGCCAATAAATACGGAGCCACTGGGGCCACTTAGTGTGAAACCATAATTACGTTTTGGAATGGGAAGAGCCATGGTTCTGCGTTCAATACCATCAAAGTCAATTTTCATTGCCTTTTCAACCTTCTCTTCAGCTTTTTTCTCGTCCTTCCCTTTTTTCTTTTTGTCTGGTTTCTTTTCGTCTTTTGCTTTATCCTTTTTTTCTTTTTTTACTTCTTCTTCATCACTTCTGGCTTTAAATGGAGAATCAACATCTTTTTGTAAATTGATAATATAGACTCCATAAACAGGGTTTGCTGTCATAGCACTTGTACTTGCCCAATTACTGGCCAGAGCTAAATCAGTACTTGCTAAAAAGTAAAAATGTTTTTTATCTAAATCCCAACTAGGAGAAAATGCATCAGCAAATGAATTGGTAAGGGCTGTAACTTCTTTTGTTTCTAGCGACCATACTTTAATTTGTCTGAAATTATTATCACCGGTTTTTGAATAAGTTAACCATTTTGAGTCGGGAGACCAGCTTATTCCCATTGCCCCTCTCTCTAAATTAGTTCCTCCAACATCGGCTGTTAGTATGTTCTCATTTTCTAAGTCTACAACTCTAATTCTCACGTCATCATCAACAAAAGCAATATATTTACCATCGGGCGACCAAGTAGGTTCCCATGCCATTTTTGAAATGCCAATCGAGATGCTTTTTGCGTCTGATAAACCATCTTGAGTTGATAGCATAAGTGCATATCCTTCTCCGTTTGCATCTGAGAACCATGCAATTTGATTTCCTTTTGGAGACCAAATTGGAGCTCTATCTGCAGCATCTGAACTTTGGGTTAAATTCCGGGTGTCACCATGTTCAACAGGAGCGGTAAATATTTCACCACGCGATTCCATAATTGCTCTTTTTCCGGTAGGAGAGATGGATACAGACCTTGGTCGACGACTCACATCTTCCCATTTTGTTTCTGCCCAAGGAAAATCAGCATTTATGGTGAAATTTAATTGTTCGCTTTTATTAGTTGTAAGATCTAAAAGATGGAGATAACCATCCTGCTCGAAAGCAAGCTTGTTTTTATTTCCATCTACCCATTTTACATCAGTTCCTTTAAAATGAGTGATTTGTTTTAGTTCAGTCGTTTTTGGCGAATAGGACCATATATTAACAGTCCAATCTTTATCAGATAAGAAATAAATTTGATCTCCTATCCATAATGGTTGGGTATCTGTAGTTTTCTCGTTAGGTAATAAAATTTCGCTTAAATCATTTAAATCTAAAATGATTAATGGAGTATTTTGACCACCTCTATAAGCACGCCATTCAATATCCCAGCGACTCATTTTATCAATGACAACTTGATTGCCGTCGGGAGCAAATGATCCGTCAAAACCCCATTGTGATGTTAACATACTTGGATTTCCACCTTCGTAAGGAATGGTCCATAAACGGTTAATCGATGTTGGAGCTGTTTCTCTCGTTGATGCATAAAGTATTTGTTTTCCGTCGGGAGTCCAGCCACGAGCGCGAGAAGCACTAGGTTGCCATGTTAATCTCTTGGGTGTTCCTCCTTCAACAGCAACAGTATATACTGCATTGCTTCCTGAACGATTGGATGTGAATGCAATTAATTTTCCATCAGGAGAAAAATGTGGGTCGCTTTCAACAGCTGGGGTACTGGTTAAGCGTACAACTTTTTGGCTCTCAAAATCGGAGACCCAAATATCGCCACCATAGGCAAAAGCAATATGTGTAGAACTTATGCTTGGTTGTCGAAGCAAACGTGTGCCTTGCGAAAAAGCAGCACTTGTAAATGTAAAAATACAAAATGCGATTAATAAAAATTTAGGACTTACAATCTTGTAATGCCTATGATTAAAAAGTTTCATACATTATTTTTTTTAGATTAATTTTCAATATTGGAGGTAACACTTAACAAATATAAATATTAATTTATTGCTCTATTAGCCTAAAAATATTTAATCGATAAAATAGTACATAAAGTATACGAAAGAAGATTCTTCTTTGATGAGCTGAATGTTGTTTATGTTGGAGGCTTAATTAGACGGTTCAAGCTAATGGTTTGGCTATGTATTGTAGAATTAAACATCAAAGGTTTACCTAATTCCCCTTACACTAACTGTATCGTCATACGCCACTCCATCCTCATTTACTTTGTATTTGATAATAATCAATGGACAACGTGGGATTTTTATCATCATTACTTCCCTCTAATTAAATGCAGACACATACTAAAAAAGTATTTTGGAGTCCACCCACTCCAAATATATGTTGGTTTTAAGGTTTTTTTATCAATGAGTAAATCATTCTTCTTAGCCTCAATTTTTAATCTTTTTAAATAGATAAATGCAGGTACAGCTAATAAATAGTATAAACGGATTAGTTTGCGTTTCTTTTTTTTGGAGATATTTAATGCATTTATCAATTCTAAATTATCTTGCAAGTATTCTTCTAATTTTAGTTCAATTTTTTCAATACTAGAAATCCATTTTGTAGCAATAGTTTCTACTCCCTGAGCTAAATCTTGTGCAATATCAACTATATCATC
>JAOZUV010000294.1 GCA_029938505.1 Bacteroidales bacterium
TTGAGAGTATTACCTAATCCTATCCGAGTACGATCTCCAATAATGACATCTCCAACTCCATTATTTATAGTTGCAAAATCCTCAATAGTTGAATCCTTTCCTAAATAAAATTTGTTCCACGGCATTACATCCATTCTTGTTTTACGGCGGATACTTGATCCTTTTCCTTTTTTATGTATAATCGGATTTAAAAACAAACGAACCCATAAACGCGGTCTGGCTTGATTTTTAGGCGATAACATCCAAATACTAAGTTTTGTTAGTCGTGTACTAGCTTTTATTTTCTCCTTTAGGGTCATATCTTTATTATTTAATTGCTAGTTTCAAAAGTTGAAATTACCTCATAAATGTTTTTTACGTTATTTTCCCAAGTATGTTCCTTTGCAAAGAGAATTCTTTCGTTTTCTAATGTTTGATTATTTTCCTGAAGGGCTTTCTCAATATTCAAAATATACTCACCTTTTGTTTTTGATAGATATGTAAAATCTTTGAAAACCTGCATGGTTTCAGTTTGTGTTGCAACTACTGGTTTTCCCATAGCTAAATATTCATCAATTTTTCGTGGGTAATTTCCTATTGTAAGTGGGTTCAATATTTGAGGGTTTAAAGCCACATCAAATGCCATTAAATAGGAAGGAAGCTGTTCCATTGGTTTTGACCCCAAGAAATGTACATTTGATAATTGATGTAATTTGCTAGCTTTAAACTGATCGTCCTCTGGCCCAACCAAAACAACATTCCATTCTGGTTTTGATTCAGCAATGTGTACCAAAACTTCTATATCAAGTCGAATAGATGTTAGATAACCAATATATCCAATTATTGGGTTTTGAATTGATTTTATATCCTCTGGAATATTGTCTATTAAATTTTTATCAAATAATGAGACATCACATCCTTGTCCAACATAATATGAATTAGGGTTTACATTCTTTGCAATTTGTTGGAGATATACTGAATTTGCTACTACTAAATCAGATTTTTTCATCAAAGCATCTTCATAAAATGTAGCATGATTTTTCCAAAAATCAACGGCTCGCATATTGTCACGTGTATAATATACTGATGTTTTTGAATTTAAAAGTTCTTTAAACCAAAATGCCCTATAGAAATCGCTATCATTAAAAATAATATAATCAGTAAATCCGAGATCTTCAATTGCTTTCTTAACTTGTTTTGCATAACGTTTACTATTTATTTTATTCAAAAAATTAAATAGTGTTCTAGATTTTATTCGACTTATAGATTCTAAAATAGTTTTTGGATTAAGATTCCATAGGTTCTTATTAACTTTAACTAGAGCATCCTCTTTCCCTGATAACACCTTCTTTCTAATACTTAACAAAGGATCTTTACGACGACGTAAAAGGGTAAGACGATCCATTGGATAATTTACATAAAGCACACGATTTTGTTTCGAGAATTCATGCGCAATATTCACACAATTACTGCCAATGGGAGAATCAAGACTTTGTAATCCATGTACAAGAATATCTCTGCCTTTAATCATAATCTTAGTTTTTTAAGTGTGTATACTTTTTCTATTTGATCATATATCTTTTGAACGAAATTCTCCCAAGTATGTTCTCTTGCAAAAGCAATTCTTTTTTTCATCATTTCTGGCGAATCATTATTCAATGCTTTTTCTATTTGGGTAATAAACTCTTGTTTGTTTTTAGCGAGGTATGAATGATTATTAAAGTAAAACTCCATAAATGAAGTTCGGGTTGCAATTACAGGTTTGCCCATGGCTAAATACTCGTCAACTTTTAAAGGATAATTAGGGCTAGTAACTTCATTTACAGTTTGCGGATTAAGTGTAGCATCCATTCCTTTTAAATATGAGGAAAGAATTTCTGGTTTCTTGGCTCCCAAAAAATGTACATTTTTCAATTCATCAAGTTTGCTTTTTGTAAAACCTTCATCTTTTGGGCCTATAAGTACTAAACTCCATTCAGGTCGTTTCTCAGCTATAAAAGCAAGAATATTAATATCTAAACGTAATGTGGTTAAGATACCAATATAACCAATTATTGGTTTTTTAATGTTTTTTATATCATCAGGAACTTGTAATTTCCCATCGTCATCGTTAAAAAGCGTAAAATCACAACCTTGTCCTATAAAAAATGATTTGGGGTTCGATATTCTGGCATATCGTTCAAAAGCATCAGAATTTGTTACAACAAAATCAGCTTTTTTCATTAACAAAGGCTGAAGTCTATTTCCATGTTTTTTGTGATACTTAATAGAAGTTAGAGCATCTCTTATTAAATAAAAAAAAATATCCGGTTTTAAATGATCGTTAAGATAAAACCCATTGACAATTACGGTATCTCCAAAAAGAATTACATTTTTAAAATCTAGCCTTTTTATTGCATTCTTTACTGTTTTAGCATATATTTTTTCATTTCTTTTATGAAAAAATGAAAATATAGATTTTATTTTAATATTATTTATTGATTCAGAAATCATCTTTGGATAAAGCACCCATAAATTCTTGTTTTTCTGAACAAGATCATCTTCTTTACCTTTAATAATTTTCAAACGTTTTTGAACAAATGATAAATTCCTGTGAAATAGTGCATATTTTCTTTGTAAAGGAGGATCTACATAGAGTATTCTGTTATTTTTTGAAATCTCTAACGCAATACTACGAGGCATTACAGAAACAAGTTTATCCCAACTTTCATAACTATAAATAACAATATCTCTATTTTTAATCATTTGCAAGAAAATTAATGCGTTTGCTTATAGATTTCTTCATATAGTTCAAGTACTTCTTCAGCCATAGTTTTCCATGAGAATTTCTTTGCTTGCTCTAAACCATCTTTTTTAAGCTGTTGGCGATAGTTTTCATCATTCATAATTTTAATGATCCCAGCCGTAATTTCTTCGGGCTTATAGGGGTCAACTATATGAGCTTTCCCTCCTGAAATTTCAGGCATTGATGAAGTATTTGAAGTAATCACAGGAGTGCCACTCTGCATAGCCTCAAGTATTGGAATCCCAAAACTTTCTCGTAATGAAGGATAAAGAAATAGATTACAAAGATTGTAAATGGCTGGTAAATCGGTGTTTTTAATATAACCAGACAATATGATATGATCCATTAAATCCTTAGCACCAACGTCAGCAAGCATCCCTTCTAAATAATTAGCCCCAAAATCGAGCATTAATAAAGGAATTTTCTTATCGCTTTGTTTGAGAAAATCGGAATACGCTTTTAATACATTAGGAGTATTCTTTTTGGGATCTGTGTTTCCAAGGAAAAAAATAAATTCATCTGGAAGATTATATAATTCCTTTACTCTTTTTAACTCAGCTTTATCATCAATAGGAGTGAAGTACTCACTCACTCCATTATAAACTGCCACTAATCGCTGATCGTCGGGTGGATAACCAAAGAATGATTTAATTCTCTCTTTTTCGAAATTAGAAACTGTAATGATTTTTTTACTTTTTTTGGCGTTTTTTGGAACAACATATCTACGATACATATTTCCCATTTTTTGATACCAGGTACCGCCTTTCTTGAAAATACTTATACTTTCAAGATATATAATATCGTGAAGTGTAATTACTAATGGAATTTTGGTATTAATTGGTGCTGTATTACTGGTACAGTGCAGTATATCACATCCATGTTCACGAGCAGCTTTAGGTAAAGCAAATTGTTCCCAGGTGGGGTAGGGACCACCTCCTAGTTCAACTATTTTAAAATTGGGTGTTTCTTCTAAACAACTTGGATCCTCAT
>JAOZUV010000295.1 GCA_029938505.1 Bacteroidales bacterium
ACTCAAGGGGAATTAGCCAAAGAAGCAAATAAAATTGTTGATGTTGACCGACTTGAACCTGAATGTGGTAAATGTAAGTTAGATCAAACCTGCATAACACCAAAGATAAAAGTTTCCGGTGAGGGCAGGAAAGAAATTCTTGTAATATCTGAATTTCCGAGTGATGAAGATGATCATTACGGATCAACTCTTCTCGGGGAGCCAGGAAAATTACTTGCAAACGAACTTAGAAAACACGGAATATCTCTCGCAAAAGATTGTTGGAAAATAAATGCTGTCAGTTGCAGACCTCCGGAAAACAGATTCCCAAGAATTCCTACACACAAAGAAATAAAGTGTTGTGCTCCGTACTTAGAAAAAGTAATAAGAAAGCTAAAACCTAAATTCATTTTGTCTCTTGGAAGTGTTTCCAACACATCTCTGTTTGGTGAATATTTTTCAAACAGAGAAGTTGCAAGATGGAGAGCATATGAAATTCCAGATCAGAAATTCGGATGTTACATCGTGCCGCTGTACACCCCATCACACATTATCGAAAAAGAAAAAGATAAAAATCTAAAATGCACATTTGAAAAAGATATAAAACGTGTTGCTCACTGTTTAAAACTAACTTTTAAGACGTTTAATGACTTTGAACAATACGTTACTATACTTACTGAGCATAAAAGCGTTATTTCGCTATTAAAACGAATTTTAAAAAAGAAACCCACAATAGCATTTGATTACGAAACTACCGGATTAAAACCACATAGAAAAGGCCACAAGCTTTCAACCATCGGCATTGCTGTATCAACTAAAAAAGCCTATGCATTCCCATTTAATTATAAATCATTCTGGACAAATGTTGAATTTAAAAAGATTAAAAGTTTGTGGGGAAAGATTCTCAAGGATAAAAAAATAAAGAAAGTAGTCCAGAATTGGAAGTTTGAAGATTCTTGGGGAAAAGTTCATGTTGGTACCAGAGCTACTTCATGGCACTGGGATACTATGATGGCCGAGCACATTTTGGATAATAGGAGAGCATCAACGGGCTTGAAATTTCAAGCATTCGTAAATTATGGGGTTCGTCCCTATGATAAAGTAATATCCCCATTTTTGAAATCAAAGAATGGAGAGTTCAATTCAATTGAGAAAGCGCCATTTAGAGAATTATTGATTTATAATGGGCTGGATTGTATTTTTACAATGATGAGATACAAAGATCAATCCGTAACTCTACCAAGAATGAAAAGTATGTCTAAAGCGTACAAGCTTTTCATTCATGGGCTTCATACAATGGGTACGATGCAGAACAATGGCATTGCTGTTGATATGGAATATTATGATGAGAAAGAAAAAGATCTCATCGTTCAAATGAAAGAGATGAATAAATATTTAGAAGAAGGTAGAGAAGCAAGGAAGTTCAAGGAGACATTCGGAAGACCAATAAGTTTAACTTCAAATCAAGATCTGGGAAAATTATTCTATGAAGTTCTTGGAAAACCGGCAGTGTACACTGCGGCAAAGAATTACAAAACTGATAAGGCAACATTAGAATCTTTGAATCTGCCGTTTGTAGATAAATTATTAGCTATTAAAAAGTTAGAGAAAGTTAAAGGAACTTACCTTGCTCAGTTCACCAGGGAAGAAGTCAGGGATAAAATCCATCCCTTCTTTGATCTCCATATCCCTGTTTCATACCGTTCTTGTATTGCTGGGTATGAAAAAATTCTGGTGATGAAAGATTTTGAATCTAATCCGGAAGGCATACCTATAAAAGATATAAAAGTCGGTGATTATGTATATTGTTTTGACAATGACTTAAATCCAGCTATTAAAAAAGTATTATGGCAGGGCAAAACAGGATATAAAGAAGTAATTCGTATTCATTATTATAGAAAGGGCGGTCACGGTCATTTTGATTGTACCCCTGAACATAAAGTTAGATTAATAAATGGAGAATATGTTGAAGCTCAGAATTTATTAAAAAAACAACATTATGAAAAAGACACTACTAAAGAAGGAAATTGCAGGACTTTGGCCTGCGCAAGAAAAAAAGACTCATTAACATTTACCGACCAAAATATATTAGAGCATAGATTAATTTATAAAAATTTTATAGGTAAATTATCAGATGATGAAGTTGTACATCATAAAGATAAGAATCATTTTAATCATGAACCATTAAATCTTGAAAAACATACTAAATCAAGTCACGCCAAATTACACATAAAAGATACATTGGGTACTAAAAAATCAAGAATAAATAATATCAAAGCAATTAAAAAAGGATGGAAAGAAGGAAAATATGATCACACTATAAAAAGAGGCAAGGATAATCCTCTTTCTTTAAATTTATCAAAAGAACAATGCATTGACATGTTAACTGAGTGTGCAGGAATGCCTAAAAAAACAGCAGATAAATTTTCAATAGACTTTGGATGCTTAAAAAAATACATTAAGATTCATGGTATTGATTGGAAGAAAATAAAACTATGTTTTGATAAACACGGAAAATTTATATCAAAACAAAGATTAAAAAAGTTATCAAAACTTGGTAGAAAAGAAGTTAAAAATATTCTTGGGCATAATCATTACAAATTACTTGATTTGTATAAGCATTATGGAATTGATACAAAAAGAAAATGGGCTAATCAATGCGGAGAATTTAAACCAGGAAATCATTTAATAACAAAAGTGGAATGGATAAATAAAGCAACAGATGTATATGATATTGAAGTTGAGGAGTATCATAACTTTTTTGTAAATGAAATTTGTGTTCATAATTCATCGTCCCAGCCGAACTTCCAGAATCTTCCAAATCGTGATCCTGTGAGTAAAACATTAATCAGAATGGGTATTGTGCCATCCAAAAACTGTAGGATTAGTGAGCAAGATTTCTCTGGGGCCGAGATTGTAACCTCTGCCTCGTACCACATGGATAAAACTTTTATACATGATATTACCCTTGGTGACATGCACCGTGACTTAACAATAGAGATACTTATGCTCTCCTTTGATATGATGGATAAAAATAATTCTAAATATTCAAAGGCTCAGAAAAAGAAAATAAAAGATTTAAGGTTCTATATCAAAAATAATTGGACATTCGCCCAGTTTTATGGAGATTGGTTTGGTTCCTGCGCCCCAAAAATATGGGAAATTATTGTAGAAGGGGGTCTTGAATTACCAAATGGGATGAGTGTTAGAGATCATCTGGAAACTCAGGGTATTTATGAACTCGGCGAGATAGAGAATTATGACCCAACAGAAGGTTCTTTTCTTGCTCATTGTAAAAAAGTTGAAGACAAAATGTGGAATGAAAGATTTCCTCAATACACTCAATGGAAAAAAGATATAATTGAGTTTTATCAAAGATACGGATTCATTGAGACCTACTTTGGTTTCAGATTTCAAGGATATATGGACAGAAAGCAATGCACCAATTATCCAATACAATCTACCAGTTTCCATTTATTGGTATATACTTTAAATGAAGTTCAGAAATTTATTCAGAAAAATAAGCTTAGAACTAAATTAATAGGCCAAATCCATGATTCGATTTTGTCCGATATTCACAAAGATGAAACAGAATTTTATATGGAAGGGGTTTCTAACATAGTTGCAGATTTACAAAACAAATTCAAATGGTTGATTGTTCCAATGGAGATCGAGCATGAACTATCTGCTCTACGAGAGGATGGTGGTAATTTTGGTCAGATGACAGAGTACAGTCTTGAACAAATTAAAGAAAATAAAAT
>JAOZUV010000022.1 GCA_029938505.1 Bacteroidales bacterium
TTTTACTTCTTTAGCTTTTGGCTCTTCAACTACAACTTCAGCAACAGGAGCTTCTTTTTTTACTTCTTTAGCTTTTGGCTCTTCAACTACAACTTCAGCAACTACCTCTTCTTTAGGAGCTTCTTCTGTTTTTTCTGGAGTTTCGGCAATTACTTCTTCGGTAGGTTTTGTTTCAGTAGCTTCAGCTTTCACCTCTTCTACTTTCTCAACATCTTTTTTGATGTCTTCTTTTTTTTCAGTCATTTGGTACTCTTTGTGTTCCTTATATAATTTCCGATTAATTTGTCGGGAACGGGTTTATAATTTATTTTTCTTTTAAGCCTTTGATTTCAAATCTCTTCGGATCAAATTCGGACCGCTCAAAATGAGCGTGCAAAATTATACAAATAATATTAAATATCAAAGCTAATTAAGCAATTAATCAAATGGTCAATTCTTTAATTATAAATTGATTAAGCAAGGAAAACAAATTTTAATTTTTGGGGTTATTTAATTTTAGTTCACAATTAGCACATTAACACACCAACGAATTAGCTAATTAACTATCTTTGCAGCCAAATTTCAAAACAAAAATCAATGGCTCTAAATTGCGGAATTATCGGACTTACAAATATTGGGAAAACCACTATTTTCAACTGTATGTCAAACACAAAAGCAGAAGCTACAAGCTTTGCATTTAGTGCTACCAAATCCAATATTGGCAAAGTAGATGTACGTGATGAGCGTTTAAGTATTATTGATTCACTCATTCATTCGGAGAAATTAATTCCTGCAACTGTTGAAATTATTGATTTACCTGGTCTGGCTAAAGGTGCCAATCAAGGGGAAGGTGTTGGAAATAAATTTTTAGCAGATATCCAACAAATGGATGCTTTGATTCATGTGGTGCGTTGTTTTGATGATGAGAATCTAGCTCATATCGAAGGTTCTGTTGATCCAGTTAGAGATAAAGAAATTGTTGATTTCGAATTACAAGTTCGCGATTTAGAGTTAATTGAACGGAAGATTGTACGAATGGAAAAGCTGAGCAAAACAGGTGACAAAGATGCCAAAAAAGCATTGGAAGTATTAGCAATTTACAAGGAACATCTCGAAAATATGAAAAATGTTAAAACAGCTCCTGTAAAAAAAGGTGACGAAAAATATATTGAAGAATTATGCCTGCTTACTGCAAAACCCGTGATTTATGTTTGTAATGTAGATGAAGCATCCGCAACTATAGGAAATAATTATACCCAGACTTTCAAGGAAGCTATTAGAGATGGGGCAGATGAAATGCTTATCATCGCTGGTGGTTTAGAAGCTGACATCGCTGACTTAGAAGATGAAGAAGATCAATTGGCATTTTTAGAAGATGCTGGGCTAAAAGAACCTGGCGTGAATAAACTCATTCAATCGGCTTATTACATCCTAAATCTCGAAGTATTTTTTACCGCCGGACCAAAAGAAGTACGTGCCTGGACCATCAAAAAAGGAATGACTGCCCCTCAAGCAGCGGGTGTTATACACTCTGATTTAGAGCGTGGTTTTATCCGTGCAGAAGTGATGAAATATAACGACTTTGTTTCCTTAGGTTCTGAGCAAGCCTGTAAAGATGCGGGTAAATTTAATGTGGAAGGAAAGAACTACATTGTAGCGGATGGTGATATTTTGAATATTCGCTTTAACGTATAAATTAATAGTTCCATACTTAAAACTTCTACCTTATATGAAAGATACCAAAACAACAAACATTCTTTTATTGATTATTGTTATTCCAGTGATCTTTTATCTATTAAAAATTCTGTCATTTATTTTCATTCCACTAATCATGGCAATGTTTATTGCTCTATTATTTTTACCCTTAATGCGTTGGCTTAGTAAAAAAAGAGCACCTAAACCTCTTAGTATTTTTATAGTCATTTTGATCATGTTTGGATTTTTAAAAATTGGCGGAGAACTCATTAAGCTATCAAGCCATGAAATCATGTCGACCGAAGGGGAATTTTTTGAAAAGGCAGAGACAAAATTAGTAGGTCTGATAGAATCGGCAGAAAGCTTTTTTGGAACTGAACGTGTAAAAGGCAAGAATGTAGTTCTTCATTATCTTGAAGGAAAAAATATTATAACGAATTTTAGTTCCACTTTAGATTTTATTGGCGACACTCTTACCATGACTTTGATGACCATTTTCTTTGTCATTCTTCTTCTTGCAGGATCCATTAATTTTCAAAAATTATTGAATACTACCATATTCAAGCAAAAACTTTCATCCGTAAAAACTTTTATTAAAATCGAAAAAGATATTATAAAATTTGTAAAAGTTAAATTCATAATCAGCTTATTTACGGGCATTGGATTTAGTTTGGCATGTTTAGCATTTGGTGTTAGCTTTCCCATTTTTTGGGGATTACTAGCCTTTGCCATCAATTTCATACAAATGATTGGCTCGGTTATTTCAGTTGCCTTATTATCCATCTTCGCTTATGTTGAGCTTGACCCGACAGGCACATTACTCTTTTTCATCTTAACAATTACTGCAGTACAAGTGCTTATGGGTGGCATTTTAGAACCTATTTTCATGGGGAAAACATTCTCCATTAATGTTATCACTGTTCTTTTAATGCTCATGCTGTGGGGTTATCTCTGGAATATTCCTGGCTTAATTATGTCTATCCCAATTACTGTTTTCTTGAAAATAATTTTTGAGCAATTCCCAAAAACTAAAGTCATCGCAAATCTGATTTCCGGTACTGAATAGAACTTTAATTTAGTACGTAAAATATCATCATAAATATTTTTCTCTAAATTAAGAATTTATTTTTATGGCATAATACTTGTTATTACAGGACTAAAATATTTTAAAATAATGAGCATTATAACCAGACCAAGTCTAATATTAATATTTTGTGTTTTCATTCAAAATATTACATTTTCGCAACAAACGTTGAATTCAATTGAATGGGATTTACAAACGCCATATGAGAAATTATATTTGCAAACCGACAGAGAATTCTATTTTCAAGGGGACTCAATTTGGTTTAAAGCTTATTACCTTGATGGACAAACACAGCAATTAATCCCAGGCTTGAATAATATGTTTGTCGAAATTTTTAATAATGAAGGGGAAACAATTCATAGTCAAGCCTCACTCTTAACAAATGGCATCAGTGATGGAAATATTCTAATTCCTGACACATTAAAGTCAGGCAACTATTTGTTGCGCGCCTTTACCGATTTTCAAAAGAATTTTGGAGAAGATGCTTTTTTCTATAAAAGGCTGACTATATCAGAAGTTAAGCTTTCATTTGATTTAACTGATGACAACTCAACAAAAGTGGACATAAGTGATATTGAAATAGATGTTTCATTTTATCCTGAAGGTGGATACTTATTAGCTGACCAGTTGAATGTTATTGGAGTAAAAGCCATTGATAATAAGGGTAGAAGTATTTCAGTGCAAGGAAATATTATTAATAAAAAAGGTCGTATAGTCAGCTCTTTTTCTACAAGTTATAGAGGAATGGGAAGCTTTCATTTCACACCTAAAACAAATGAGAAATACAGTGTTCAAATAAAAAACCATCCTAATTATAAATCCAAGTTCATTAAAATTGAAAGAAGTGGTATAAAAGTTGAACTTGCTGGAAAGGAAAAAAATGACTTAATATTTCAAGTAACTACAAATTCACAATCTCTTCAGAATAATCAATATCATATTGCAATCATGCATAGAGGGCAGATTCTTTTCCATCAAGAATTCACTCAAGATAAAGAAAAGTTTCAAATAAGAATTGAGCAATCAATTTTACCAGCAGGCATTAATCGCTTTATTTTATTAGATGAGCAATTGAACCCAATTTCTGAAAGATTGTTTTTCTCAAATAATCTAAACATCAATAATCTTGATATTAAATTAGAAAAAGACCGTTATAATCAGCGAAGCAATGTTAATATTAACATCTTCGATGAAAACAAATTTAGCGATAAATCCTTTTCAAGTCTTTCGGTTACAGTTATTGATAAGAATTCAGTAGGTGAAAATGGATTTAAAATAAATATCCTTTCATCCTTACTAATTGATTCAGAGTTAAAAGGATATATAAATTCCTCTACCGATTATTTTATTGATGAAGAACAAATATCCTCAACAAATAAATTAAACCTTTTAATGTTAACACAGGGTTGGAGTAAATATATTTGGAATTCAATCCCCAAAAAAAGCATTCCCCATTTAGTAAATGAAACTGGAGGAATTAGCATTAATGGGAAAGTTAAACGATTAATTAGGAAAAAAGCTGTAGCGGAAGGAGAGGTTATATTAGGAATCTCTGATATAAATGGTCATCGTGTTTTTGAAACAAAATCAAATAATAATGGGAGATTTTCATTCAACAATCTTTCATTCTTTGATACAACAGCAATTTACATCCAGGCTCGTAACAAAAAGGGGGGAAATTCTACAGAGGTTTTGCTTGACTCCCTTTTTGAAAAAATGCCAATTATTTCACTATCTCAACTTGGATCAACAAAAACAACTCCTAAAATTGCATCTAAAAAAATTCATATTGAAAAATATAATAGCGAAATTGAGATGAAAAAATTTAATCTTAAAACCGGTTCTATTTTACTTGATGAAATAACTGTAAAAGCAAAAAGAGTTAAAAAAGATGATGGCTATACCAAAAGTTATGGAATGGCAGACTATAGTTTTAAGGTCACAGATAGCTATAAGGTAACAGATAATATTCAAAGTTTCCTACAAAGAACTGTACCTGGAATATCCTTTACTTTTAGCTCAATTGTACTAAGGCAAAGAATAACTGGTTTATCTGGGACCCCCACTCCATCCTTAGTTTTGTTAGATGGAATGCCTCTAGGAAGCAATGATCTTGATTTTGTCAAATCAATACCCATGAGCTCTATCGATAAAATTGAGGTGCTAAAATCAGCAGCAAAATGTGTTATTTACGGAGCGAAAGCAAATGGTGGAGTAGTTGCCATATATTCCCAAAAGGGTCAAGTCATTAATAATTATGCTTATATAAAAGGTATTTTAACTAAAAAAATCATCGGTTATAGTGGTAATAAAGAATTTTATTCGCCCAAATACACTGCCGAAAATATTAATACTGAAAAACCCGATCATCGAATAACTTTATATTGGAATCCAAATATTATTACCAAAAATGGAAAAGCTTCTCTCTCATTTTTTACATCTGATGATAGTGGAATGTTTAAAATATTTATTGAAGGTATTACAACTAATGGTGATATTTGTATTGGAACTGCAGAGTTTAAAATTGATGAATGAATTTAGATTCAATATTGAATAACAGATTTAATTCTATTTAAAAAAAGAACAAAACATCAACTTTTCAGAACTTTTCAACATCACTTTATTAAGGCTTAAAATTGTCTTAGATTTATTGCCCTATTTAATTGGATAGATTCATTATTCAATAAGATTAATAATCAATTATCATTCATCAATAAATAATTCAGACATGGGCGGATTTTTTGGCACTATTTCAAAATCAGATTGTGTAAGCGATCTCTATTACGGAACTGATTACAACTCTCACTTAGGAACAAAACGAGGAGGTATGGCAGTTATTAATAAAGATGTCTTCACCCGAGCTATCCACAATTTAGAGAATTCGTATTTCAGAACGAAGTTTGAGCCAGAACTTCCCAAATTTAAAGGGAATAGTGGCATAGGAGTTATTAGTGATACTGAATCACAACCAATTATAATTAATTCACATTTAGGAAGATTCGCAATTGTTAGTGTTAGCAAGATTGTTAATATCGATGAGCTCACCGAACGCTCTCTCAGTCAAAAACTTCATTTCTCAGAAACGAGCACAGGAAATACAAACCCAAGCGAGCTTATTGCTATGCTTATTAATGAAAAACAAACTATTGAGGCCGGTATAGAAAATGTATTTGAATTGGTTAAAGGCTCCTGCTCTCTGCTAATTTTAACCAAGGAAGGGATGTTTGCTGCACGTGACAAATTAGGAAGGACATCCATTGTATTAGGTAAAAAAGAAGGCGCTTATGCAGTAGGTTCTGAATCTAGCTCATTTTCAAATTTAGGATTTGAAATAGAACACTTTATTGGTCCGGGCGAAATACTTTTCATCACTGCTGATGGATACGAACAAAGACGTAAACCAAATGATAAAATGCAGGTTTGTGCGTTTCTTTGGGTTTATTACGGGTATCCAAGTTCGTATTATGAAGGCATCAATGTAGAGGATGTACGATATCGTTGTGGTGCAGCTTTAGCAAAAAGAGATAATGTAGAAATTGATTTTGTTTCGGGTGTACCCGATTCTGGGATCGCTCATGCCATTGGTTATTCGAATGAAAAGAAAATTCCTTACAAAAGAGCTTATGTAAAATACACCCCTACATGGCCTCGCAGCTTCATGCCTCAAAATCAGGAGATGCGAAATTTGGTCGCTAAAATGAAACTCATCCCAAATAAAGCATTAGTTGAAAATCAAAAATTAGCTTTACTCGACGACTCAATTGTAAGAGGAACCCAGCTTCAGGACAATGTTCAGGTATTAAAACAAAGTGGAGCCAAAGAAGTACATGTCCGTCCAGCATGTCCAACGCTGATTTTTCCTTGCGAATTTTTAAATTTCTCAACCTCTCGATCAACTCTCGATCTTGCTGGAAGAAAAGCTATCAAAGAGATTGAAGGGGTTGAAGATAAAGATTTGAAGGAATATGCTGATCCCGATTCTCCAAAATGTTTAGCCATGGTGGAGAAAATTCGTCAGAAAATGGATGTAGATTCATTGAAATTTCAACGATTAGATGACCTTGTGGAAGCAATTGGATTACCTAAAGAAAAACTATGCACACACTGTTGGGATGGAAGTAGCTATTTTTAAATAATAAATCACTTCTCAATGGCTGATGGAACATTCAGAATCGTAGCTGCCAAAAGAAAAGATATTTCTTTGATCTTAACATTCATCAAAGAGCTAGCTGAGTACGAAAAGCTTTTGGGTGAAGTTTTCGCTACTGAAGAGATCTTAGAAAAAAATCTTTTTGGAGAACATAAAGTAGCAGAAGTTGTAATTGGTTATGAAGGACAGGAAGCCGTAGGATTTGCCCTTTATTTTTATAATTTCTCAACCTTCCTGGGGAAATCTGGAATATACTTGGAAGATCTTTATATTAAGCCTCAATTCAGAGGGAAAGGATATGGAAAATCGTTCTTAAAATATTTAGCCAAATTGGCTAGAGAAAAGAATTGTGGAAGACTAGAATGGTGGGTTTTGGATTGGAATAAACCTTCCATTGATTTCTATAAAAAACTCGGTGCTGAACCCATGAAAGATTGGACTGTTTTCAGATTAACTGGGGATTCATTAGAAAAGCTAGCAGAATAAAAAATTTATCAAAGAATAGTATCTTTGAAATCTAAACTCTACTAAAATGACTACTAAGAAGACTCTAGTGTTAGGCGCAAGTCCTAATCCATCACGTTTCTCGTATAAAGCAATTTATAAACTTCTTAAACATGAACATCCTGTGATCCCCATGGGGATCAGAAAAGATGAAGTTGCTGGAATGACAATAGTAAATAACCAACCACATTTTACAAACATTCATACAATTACACTATACGTTGGATCTCAACGACAAACACAGTATTACGATTACTTAATTTCATTAAAACCTAAGCGTATTATTTTTAATCCTGGTACTGAAAATATAGAATTTATGGATTTATGCAAAGAGAACGGAATTGAAGTAGTGAAACACTGTACTTTAGTTATGCTAAATGAAGAAACTTTTTAAATACGAAAGCGATATTAAAAACGTTATTTTAATTAAATTAGCCTAATATTAATGGAATTCTTCAAAATGAAAAAGACATTCATTTTCATACTCTTTTTAGCTCCTTTATTTGCGTATTCGCAGCTAAATATTGAATTTACTCAACTTAATATTAGCTGCTCAAGCAGCTGTGGAGGAATCGTACAAGCCCAAGCAAGTGGAGGAACACCACCTTATACTTACGATTGGAAATCTGCTGAAGTTGACCCTACTGACCCAAGTGTGGCGATCAATCTTTGTGGAGGAAATTATGAGTTTTCGATCATTGATAATCTTGGTGAACGATTGGATACTCATTTTACTGTTGAAGTAATGAGAGCACCACAAATAAACATTTATCTTAATCCGGGAGATACGCTTTACATACAAAATCCCAGTGCTCAATTTTTCTTTGAAAATGTCGATTTTGACAGCAATCCTGTGCATGAATGGCTGTGGGATTTTGGAGATGGAAATACAACAAATATACAGTCGCCTATCCATACATATACTAATCAACAACAGTATTATGCAAGCCTTCAAATTTCATATGCTATAGATTGTGATACAACTTTTATACATCCCTTAAAAATTAAAGCAGTAAAATTATTTGCTCCCAACATTATAACTCCTAATGGAGATGGATTTAACGATACGTTTATCATTACTGATGATAGTGAGATTCAGTCATCGTCTTCGACATTAAAAAGCGTGCAAAGCACTTATCCATTAATCAACGATTTTTATATAAGTAACGAATTGGTAATTTTTAATCGCTGGAGCCAAAAGGTTTACGAAACCAAAAATTATCTGAATGACTGGGATGGAGACGGCTTACCCGATGGTGTATACTTTTATGTATTAAAATGTCATGGTAAATTCGAGGATGAAATTATTAAAGGTTCGTTGACCATTTTAGACAGTGGTAATTAATCGTAAAAGGAATTGTTTTTTTCCTATTTTTGCAGAGAAAATCATTTATAAAAAAATATACAGATGAACATTTTAAACACATTACTTTTTATGCCCCAAGAAGGATCTGAATCCGGAGGCTTAATGTCATTTTTACCCTTAATTCTTATCGTTTTAGTTTTTTATATGTTTTTCATTCGTCCACAGATGAAGAAAAGCAAAGAACAAAAACATTATAGAGAAGCTTTAAAAAAAGGGGATAAAATTGTAACTATTG
This sequence comes from Bacteroidales bacterium, assembly GCA_029938505.1. The sequence goes on from JAOZUV010000022.1 coordinate 9,014, forward strand.
GTGGAATTCACGGAAAAATCACTGATGTAAAAGAAACTTCTTTCGTAATAGAGATTTCAAATAACGTAATTGTCACCATCGAAAAATCTGCTGTTGCTGGCGAAGGCGGAGCTCAAATCGGAGAAAAAAGATAAGACATAAACGATTTACAAACAAAAGGAATCTTTTCAGTAAGGTTCCTTTTTTTATTACCTTGCAAATAAAAAAGGCTTGAAAAAAGAATTTTTAAAAATAATTGAGCATTTTAGCGCACGAAAAGCAATCAATAAAAAAACAAAGGTCTCTATTTTTTTTATCTGCTTCACTATTTCTTTGTTTACATGGCTTCTTATTAAAATGTCGCAAGATTATACGACTAATATAGATTTTTCAGTAGAATATTTCAACCCACCCACCGGCCAAATCTTAACCAATACACATGATTCTGTTGTTAGCATAAAACTTACTTCCAGAGGTTTTGATCTATTAAATATATTATTTTTAAAATCGAAAGAACCTATAAAAATTAATCTCTCTGGAAGCAATATTCGTAAAAATGCCAACTCTGTTGAAAGTCATATTTTAACACGAAATATAAATACACAAATTCTACGACAAATTGAATTTACAGATCGTATCTCTGAAATTTCACCCGACACCTTGCATTTTGATCTCGAACAAATTATATACAAAAAAATAGCCGTGATAAGCGATATTAATTATTCGCTCAAAGCACAACATTATCTTTATGGCAATATTAAAATATCTCCTGACACCATTACTATTTCAGGACCACCGTCAATGATTGATACGATCAATTTCATTAAAACTTTTGAAACTCGTTTTATGAATGTAGATAAAAACATAAACAGTCGTATCAAACTTCAAAAACCTAATTCAAATAACAAATTAACCATATCTTCAGATAGTATTAATTTGTTTATACCTATTGAAAAGTTTACGGAGAATGTTATAAACAGCCCAGTAATTATTCGGAATGCAGATCAAGGAGCTATTAAACTATTCCCGGAAAATGTTAAGGTCACCTATCTTATTGCTCTAAAAGATTACTCAAATTTTCAAACAGATATGCTTAGTGTTGGAATTATATTTGATAAAAATAAAAATCGTCAAACCATTGAAGTTTTTCATCAGCCATCATTTATTCAAATTACAAATATTGAACCTGAAACGCTTGAATACATCATTATAAAATGACTTTAAAAGTAGGATTAACGGGAAATATTGGAAGCGGGAAATCAACAATCAGTAAAATTTTTAACACATTGAATGTTCCTGTATTTTATGCAGATAATGAAGCCAAATTGCTATTGAACACCCCTACTATTTATAAAAAACTCATAAGTGTTTTTGGAGAAAAAATATCCATAAAAAAAAATCAGATTGATAAAGCAAAATTAGCATCCATCGTTTTTAATGATTCGAACTCTCTTCATGCATTAAATAGCATTATCCATCCAGGAGTTCATACACGCTTTATTAAATGGGTTGAAAAACAAAAAGAAAGTAAATACGTAATCATGGAAGCAGCTATTCTTTTTGAAAGTGGTTTTGATAAATATGTTGATTTTAGTATTAACATCCATGCAGATAAAAACATTCGTTTAGAACGCGTTGTAAAAAGGGATGATTTAGATAAACATTCTGTACTTACGCGTATGAAAAATCAACTTTCTGATGAAGAAAAAATAACGCTAGCAGATTATACCATCGATAATAACGAAAACAAAATGACACTTCCACAAGTATTAAAAATACATAATGATTTAAAAAGCAAAAGAGGCTCCAACTAAATTAGAACCTTAAATCTAATACTTTAATCTAACTGAAATATAGAAGTTTCTTCCAGGAGCAGAAATACCCGAGGAGTAAGGATGATATCTTTTATCAAAAATATTTTCAATACCTGCATTTAAAATAAAATTATCAGATATTGTATAGGCAGTTTTAATATTAAATACTAACCAAGCTGGACTATATGGGTTTCCACCCTCATCCATAGAATACATATATTCTTTATCTCTTTCGGAAGGAGCTAAATTCTCATAAGATATTCGTCCATTATAGTTAATGTAAAAATCCACAAAACATTTATTTTTCTCAAAAATCAGACCTACATTACCAAACAAAGGAGCAACATGTCGTAATGCATTATCTTCATCATCTTTCCCTTTCGTAAATGTGTGATTTGTATGAAATTTAATCGTTGGTATTAAATTTACATTGAGCGAAACACTCGCACCATAAATATTTGCACTAGCTGCATTTACGATTGCCTGAACCTGACTTAATTCACCATCATACATAAGTTGGCTTAAACCATTAAAACTATAGTTTCGCCTAACCATCGCATCATCAAGATAGGTATAAAAAATAACCATATCAAAATTTGCAGATTCTCCAAGTTTCTGAATATATCCTAAATCAATATTATATGCTTTCTCAGGTTTTAAATCCTTGTTAGGCACAACAATACTACCAGGAGTAGAATCAAATATCTTGGCTACGTCATCAAGATTTGGAGAACGAAAACCAGTTGACAAATTAAAATTAAGTTGTGATTTTTTTGAGGCTCGATAAACCAAACCCATGCTAATATTTATATCACTATTATCAATATTAATTTCGTCATAAGGAAAATCAAAAAACTGTTTGTTAACAAACTGTGACTTTAATTTAACATAACTATAACGAAAGCCTCCAGTCAAAGTAAAATTCTTATTCAAATTTGATTTCAGACTCGCATAAGCAGCATAGGCAAAATAATCACTACCTCCATCTGGATAACGTGTTGCATAATCCTCTTTTATACCATCAATAATATTTTCCTCAAAAGCTATTGAATTAACTCTATTATAAAGAGCTTCGATACCATAGAATAAAGTTGTTTTAGGACTAAATAATTTATCAAAATCCATATTTAGAGAAAATATATTAACATTTTCTATTTGAGATTTAAGCTTTTCACTTTCAAATTTGCGGCTATAACGACTTTCCTCAACATTTTGATACGCAATATTTATCTGAGCTGCATCGTAAATAGAATTAGCTTTTTGCAACTTTAAATTCAGTGCATGATACATCCAAAATTGAGGTCCATAATACCATTCACTATACTTCAAATAATCATCACTTGTTTGAATTAGTCGATCATAACGAGGAACATTAGATGACGTTGACAGATAAAAAGTATAATTCAAATCTAAATTATCTTTCGGACGATAACGAAATTTTTGTAAAAAATTCACTTGTTCATATCCTGATTGTTTTTGAACATTAGGATTGGAGTTCAAAAACTGCTGATCTTGTCCATTAACCCTTTCAACATAATAAGTGCGATCAAATTCCGACAATCCATTTGATCCTTGTCTTAAATCCTCGAAATCGCTTAAAGTAAGTGAGGTCAACCACCCCCATTTTTCGCCATGATAATTTACATCCACATGAAAAGTCTTTTCAAAGTTTGCACTGGCAAAACGACTCAATATATTCGTGGTATATTTTTTCTCGTCAAAAGCATTTAGGCGCACTTTTTTGGTGTGAAAATTCATTACCCCACCCAATGCATCACTTCCATAAACAATTGAGCCAGGACCAAAAACAACTTCCGCACTTTCCAAAATATTTGGATCCAAGGAAATTACATTTTGTAAATTACCACTTCGATAAATGGCATTATTCATACGAATCCCGTCTACAACCAAAAGAACCGAATTCGCAGAAAAGCCTCTAATTACAGGACTCCCGCCACCCATTTGACTTTTTTGAATAAATACTTCATTTGAATTGCCAAGCAAATCGGCTGTAGTTTGAGGATTATAAATCTCTATATCTCTTAACCCAATTGAAATAATTTTGTTTGGAACCTCGCTTTTATTCTGCTCCCATTTATTTGCAGAAATAACAACCTCGTTAAGATTAACTAATTTTTCCTCTAATTTGATCTCATAATTTAATAATGCCAAAGAGGTATAAGCTAAAACTCGCTCATAAAAACTGGCATGCTGAAAAACAAGGGTATCTTGCAAATTGAATATTGAAACATCTATTTGACCGGCATTATCAGATAGTACAGATTTCGTTTTATCAAGTTTAAAAACAGCAACATCTTTGATTGGGTCTGATGTTTTGCTATTAAATATTTTTAAAATTTGCGACGAAACTTGTAAACTAATAAGACAGAATAAAAGACAAATAAAAAAAGGCTTCATTTCTATATAAAATTACACAAACAAA
>JAOZUV010000296.1 GCA_029938505.1 Bacteroidales bacterium
ATAAAATTTGCCGTGCATATGTAAGAACTTACGTATATTATAAATGTTAGTTCTGTCGCATTAATTTGATTAAAACGGTTTTTTGTTAAAAATGCATTAAGAAGAATGATTAACTAAATTGAACTTATGGAGTTTATTGAAGAATTAGGAGTTATAGCATTGGGTACTAGAATAAAAAACCTTAGTGATTTAATATTGAGGGATATGACAAAGATTTACAAAGAGTATAATGTTGAGTTTGAACCGAGATGGTTCACCTTTTTTCAACTAATTCTTCGCGAAGAAGAAATTTCAGTAACTCAGATTGCTCATAAACTTAATCAAACTCATCCAGCAATTGTTCAAGTAATAAACAAACTCAAAAGTAAAAAACTTATTATAACCACGAAAGATAAATTTGATAAACGTAAGACCTTAGTAAAATTATCTCCAAAAGGAAAACTTCTTGCGGAGGAATTGAATCCTATGTGGCAAATTGTTCTGGAGGTATCAAATGAGGTATTGAATGAAGGCGCACCGGATTTGCTTGAAAAAATATCTGCAATAGAAAAAGTCTTAAAACATAAAAGCAACTACTCAAGAATAAAGGATAAACTCTTTCAGAAAACAATTGATGAAGCAGAGTTTATGGAGTACAGTGAAAAATATCTTGATGAGTTTCAGCAATTGAATGCAGATTGGTTGAATAAGCAGCTTGAATTGTCAGATTATGACATTAAAGTGATTTCAAACCCTACTAAGGAAATAATTAGTAGAAATGGCAAAATATTTTTTCTTGTTTCAGGCACTGAGGTTATAGGAACATATGCATTACGCAAACTAAACGCAGATGATTGTGAGCTTATGAAATTTACTGTTAAGGAAAAATATCGCAGAAGAGGATTAGGTAAATTAATGCTTGACCATGCCGTCGAAATATCAAAAAACTTGAGCTGTTATTCCATCTTCCTAATTACAAGTCCTAAGCTTGTAGAAGCAAATAATCTATATATAAAATATGGTTTTAAACTTGTGCCAAATCATCCTGACATTGAGGATAAAACTTGCAGAGAATCTATTACTTATAGTTTTGATATTTATTAATAATATTTTTCACAAAAGGAATAAATCAATCAGAAAATACAATATAAATCAATATTATGAAAACAGTATATTATTATTTAGTAGTAACAATGGTTCTGTTTATTAGTAATGCTTCATTCTCTCAACAAAATAATATATTAGTTGATTTTGAATCCGAAGATTTCCAAATTGTACAAGGTGAGGTTCTGGAGCATAATGGCAGAACTGCATTTAAAGGAATGGGGCTTTTGCCTAATCTTAAGTTTAAAAATGGAGTTATTGAAGTGGATATGTTTGTTACTGGTCAGCGATCTTATCCTGGAGTTAATTTCAGGATACAATCACGAGGTAATTATGAGCATTTTTACATTCGCCCTCATCGCGCTGGTTTGTATCCTGATGCTCTACAATATACTCCCTGTACAAACAGAATTGATTCTTGGCAACTATTTAGTGGTGATGGTTATACTGCTTTTTCTGAAATTCCCAAAGGTGAATGGTTTCATGTTAAAATTGATGTTAAAGGTTCTAGAGCTAGAGTTTTTATTAATGAAGAAGTAAACCCATCACTTGAAATTCCCAATCTTTATCATGGTGATAGTGAGGGCATGATAAGCATTAACTGTCCGTTAAACAACAGTGCTTTCTTTTCAAACCTATCTTACCTTAAAACTGACAATCTTATTTTCGACGAACCCCCAGTTGAAGATTATCCAATAGGAATAATAACAAACTGGGAAATATCAAAACCTTTCAGTATATTGGATATCGAGTACGATAAAACACCAAAGCAACAAAATTTAAACAATCTAAACTGGAAGGCTGTTCATTCGGATAAAAGTGGTCTTGTTAATATTGCTAACCATTATGGTAAGATAACTAGAGCTACTGATGTGATTTATGCAAGATCATCAATTAGAGTTGAAAATGATACTGTTTTGGAACTCAGGTTTGGTTATAGTGATATAATAATGGTTTTCTTAAATGGACAAAAGATATTTTTTGGAAACAGTGGTTATAAACAACGAGATCCATCATTTTTAGGTATTCTTGGATTAAATGATGCTGTATATTTACCTCTAAAAAAGGGAGAAAACGAACTGCTCATTAGCTTAGGTGAAGGAATGGGTGGATGGGGATTTGTATTCCAAGATGGTAATGCTACATTTGAAATAAATGGATTAACTAAACTATGGGAAACTGAAAAAGATTTTACTATTTCAGAATCTGTTCTTTGGGATTCAAAAAGAGATATTCTGTATGTGACGAATTTTGATCAATTGAATATTGGTAACTCAAAAGTGAGTCAATATATTTCAAAAGTTAATTTGAACGGAGAAGTTATTGATTTGCAATGGATTGATAGTTTGAATAATCCATTGGGGATGTCAATATTTAAGGATAAATTATATGTTGCAGAAAGGAGACAGGTAGCAGTTATTGATTTAGATATTGGTGAAATAGTAAGGCGAATTGATGTTCTTGGTTCAATATTTCTTAATGATTTAGCAATAAGTAACAATGGTGATATATACGTGTCTGATTCACGAAAAGATGTTATTTGGAAAATCTCGGAGGGAATTGCTGAAGTTTGGTTGTCGGGTGAGGATGTTCTTGATCCTAATTCTTTATATATGTACAATGGTAATCTTTTATTTGGTAATAGTGGCGATAAAATGTTGAAGTCGGTTGATTTAACAACAAAGAAAATTGCAAAAATCGCAAAATTCCCTAAAGGGTTTATTGATGGAATAAGATCAGATGGAAATGGAAATTTATTAGTGTCCCTTTGGAAAGGGAAAATTTACAAGGTAACAGAAACTGGGCAGATTTCTTTAATATTACATACAGAGAACAGAGGTCAATATTGTGCCGATTTTGAATATATACCTGAAAAAAGAATGTTGATTATTCCGACATTTTATTCTAATACTGTAAAGGCATATCATTATTGATATAGTCGAGATGAATTGTAATAGTAGATTATTATGAATGCATATTTATGAAAAATCCTCTCTTGCACATATAATTATACCAATTTCTGAACAAAACTTGAAAATACCAGTTACCTTATTTCATAGAAGGCTAAAATCAAGCAATATTTAGAATGAAAAGTGTATCATTTTCGAACAATATCTGTTCGATTACATTACACAATTTCAACATCACAACACATGACCTTGTTTAACATTCAGTTTGTCAGCGCGATACGTCTTTGGCATAAAAATTGCCACGAATACGTAAGTACTTACGTATATTTTTTTGGTATTGAGACTAATGTAAATTTCAAGATTTTTAATATAAACACATTATGACTACTAATCATGTTTATTATAAACTAATATTTTTTTACTAATACATTATTAGTAATTAGAAAAAAATATTTATGAATCTTTATTAAATCAATGAAAATAAAAGTACTATGAAAATAATTAAAAAAAATTATCTGTTTGCAATAGTTTTAACCATTTTTCTCATTGCCAATTACCAATCCAATTGTCTCGCTAACGGAATTAACTTTATCAGCCACAGCATTTCAGATAGCTATAGTGGAGCATGCGGTATTCAAACAATAGATTTTGACAAAGATGGAGATCTTGATATTCTAAGTACTGCTTTCAATGGTGACGAAATTACCTGGTGGGAAAATGATGGAAACCAAAATTTCAC